>NZ_JACJOY010000026.1:0-170236 GCF_014695815.1 Trichocoleus sp. FACHB-6 | reverse complement strand
TATCAGCCTACTCCTGGAGATTTTCCGGCGCTCGCATTGCTTGTTTTTTCACTTCTCAGACCCCAGATTTATTGTCAAGTACAATTTATACCAAATTAGATGAGCTTACCCTGAAAAGAATTGGACAATTACATTGATAACCAGCCAGTCTTCTTGGTTTTCTTTAATAGCGATCGCCTCGATAGCGTTTCTCAGTAAGGTGGAATATTTATATCGCGGTTCTTTTGTTTTCGCCACCTTGGTAGGGACATGGCAATGCCATGTCCCTACAGATGTATCGCACCAAACCCTTGAATTGCTGCCGTCCTAAATGATTCGTGAAGGCGAGATACCCGACTTCTCTTACGAAGTTGGGTATCTGAAGGGTTAGCATCTTACAACTCAAATAGGATTGCTATACCTTCTTCGTAGCATAAAATTTTTCTTACCACTCAGGATTAAAGGGAAAGTTAGAATGTAGCTTAACGCTCACCTTTGTTAATTCCTTGAGATTCTATAAATTAAATTGTCCTTTTTTAGGAAGATAACCGCCAAATCTTGATAGTCTTGTCCTCACTACCACTAACTAAAGTTTGCCCATCTGGGCTAAAAGCCACGGAATAAACTCCCCATGAATGCCCCGTCAGAGTACAGATTTTCTCTCTGGTATCAAGATTCCACAGTTCGATGATTCCGTCTTCTTTACCATCTTCTAGGCTTTCAGAATCAATGCCACCACTGGCCAAAATCTTCCCGTCTGGGCTAAAAGCTAAGCAATTTGACGAGTTAGGGTTCTGTGTAAGAGTATAAATTTTTTCGCCAGTTTTGATATTCCACAGCATAATGTTTGGGGGATAAAAAGTCGCAAAAGTTTCTCCCTCTGGGCTGGCGGCGATGGAAAAAACGCAATCCATACCCTGTTTCCAACTCTTTGCCCAGATTTCCTCACCAGTGGTTAAATTCCACGCTACGGCGTTTAAAGATACAGCATCATCCCCACTACTACTAATGAGAGTATGTCCATCTGGACTGAAGACAAGAGAAAAACCGTAATATACTTTTACTTGCCACTTCAGAGTGCGGATTTCCTTCCCAGTTCTAAGATCCCAAAGTTTAATAGTTGTGTCGTCACTGGCACTTGCTAGAGTCTTCCTATCAGGGCTGATAGCAACGGAAGTAATGTAGTCTGAATGACCAGTGAGGCTGTAAATTTCTTCTCTAGTGCTGAGATTCCATAACTTAATAGTTTTGTCACGACTACCACTTGCTAGAATCTTCCCATCAGGGCTGATAGCAACGGAAGTAATGGAGCCTGAATGTCCCGCGAGGGTGTAGAGTTCTTGTCCAGTGCTGAGGTTCCATAGCTTGATGGTTTTGTCACTACAGCCACTAGCTAAAGTCTGTCCATCCGGGGTAATGGCAACGGAAAGAACGGAGTTGGAATGTCCGGTGAGAGTGTGTATACATTGCCAAGTGGGAGTGTGAGACATAAATAGGACTTGGGATAGGTCGGAGATGCGATCGCATTCTCCCCATCCAACCACAAAAAAAGCCTGCGATCGCAGGCTTCGTTAGCGTAGCCGCACCCTTCGAGGATGCAGGCATAATTAATTAAATTAAACCTTAGCCAACTCAGGAGTCGGACGCTTACTATTACGAATACCTTCAATTGCTTCAGCGTAATCCTTCGCCTTAAACACAGCAGAACCCGCCACAATTGCATTAGCGCCAGCTTCCAAAACCTGCCAAGTATTGTTACCCTTCAAACCCCCATCCACTTCAATCCAGGGATCTAAACCGCGTTCATCGCACATCTGGCGCAGCTTCCGGATTTTCGGCACCATCTCTGGGATAAAACTTTGACCGCCGAAACCGGGGTTAACGCTCATAATTAATACCAGATCGCAAATCTCCAGCACATACTCAATCAAATCCAAAGGAGTAGAAGGATTGAGAACGACACCAGCCTTTTTGCCCAGTTCCTTAATTTGTCCTAGAGTCCGGTGCAGATGCGGTGAGGCGTTGTGTTCCGCATGAACGTAGATATGATCAGCCCCCGCCTTAGCAAAATCTGCGACATACTTTTCTGGTTCCACGATCATCAGGTGGACATCCAGGGGCTTTTGTGTAACAGGACGAATAGCTTCTACAATCAGCGGGCCAATGGTGATATTGGGGACAAAGCGACCATCCATCACATCAATGTGAATCCAATCTGCACCAGCGGCATCTACCGCCCGGATTTCCTCTCCCAGCCTACTGAAATCAGCTGATAGGATTGATGGAGCTACAACAATCGGCTTCTGGCTCATGGCTATTTATACTCTTTTGCGTCCTTGGGTTGTAATAAGTTTAACAAAAGATGTCGCAAGTCTTAAAAAATTGTGAAGTAATGCAATGCGTAATTTTATAGATTAGAACGCAGATTCAGAACCTCCCTAAAAAAGGGGGGCAGTGGGGATCAAAACCTAAGTTCCATCATGTTATATCCCCCACATCAGAACCCCCCCTTTTTTAAGGGGGCTAAGAAAAAATTGCACCGAAGCGTAAGTATCAATCAACCCTTCACACATTCATTGGAGAAGTTTCCTTGACGCAGCAGCAAATTGTCAAAAAACTGGCATGGCTTGTTTGGGGAATCAGTATTCCACTGATTACTGCACCTTCCTCACTGGCTAAAGATACCTCATCACTCGGAGAATCTGGCATTGATGTCCGCAAGCTGCACGCCCCTCCTTATAATTTATTGGGCCGAAAGATTGCTATTGGTCAGGTGGAAATTGGCAGACCGGGGCAATTTGGGTTAGATAAAACTGCGTCCAAGAAGCGAACTTTCTCCCTAATGCGAGTCTTTTATCGCGATACCCCAGCTAAAGCTGATAGCAACGTCGATGCTCATGCGGCAATGGTAGCGGGTGTGATGATTAGCTCGGATAAAGCATTACCGGGAGTGGCACCGGAGGCACGACTATATTCTTCTGCTGTTGGCTCACCCCAGAAAGCAGGACAACCGGAGGAGTGTTTATCTGCTCAACACGTAGCAGTGCAAAATGGGGGCGATGTCCGAGCGATTAATTTTAGTTTTGGCGAATCTTTGGAACGAGACTCGCGAACCGATCCGGTTTTGGATGGCAATGCTTTGTTAACACAATGTATTGACTGGTCTTCGCGGGTTCACGACGTGATTTATGTAGTTGCTGGTAATCAAGGCAACGGCGGCATCCCCATTCCCACTGACAATTTTAATGGTGTGAATATTGCTTACACAACGCGCCGCCAGGATGTTTTTACTAAAGTAGACTTTGCCAACTTGAGTGCTGCACCCGTTGGTATTGGCAGGCGTTTGATTAACCGCGAAATTAATGTCGGGCCCCGCCGTTCGATTAATTTAGCAGCACCGGGGAGCAATATTGATTTATTGAATCTGGAAGGAAAGGTTGATAGTGTCACGGGGACGAGTTTTGCCGCTCCCCATGTTACAGCGTCTGTGGCTTTGTTACAAGAATATGGCGATCGCCAGCTGCGAGCAAAACAGTCTAACTGGAGTCTAGATTCCCGCCGCCACGAAGTGATGAAAGCGGTGCTGTTGAACTCGGCGGAGAAAATCAAAGATAATGGCGATCGCTTACGCTTGGGGATGAGCCGCGATATCTTGACCAAAGATAACCGCAATTGGTTAGAATCTGATGCCTACAAAGACCAAAAAATCCCGTTAGATTTCCAAATGGGTACGGGACAATTGAATGCTTTTCGAGCTTACCAGCAATTTAGTCCTGGGCAGTGGAAACCGGATGCTGCACTCCCGCCGATAGGTTGGGATTACCGGACTGTAAAGGAGTCATCATTTCAAGATTATGTGTTAGAGCAACCGCTGCAAGAACGCAGTTTTGTCTCGGTTACGCTTGCTTGGGATCGCCTGGTGGAGTTGCAAGATAAAAATAAGAACCAGCGGTATGATGTTGGGGAAAGTTTTAGCGATCGCGGTTTAAACAACCTTGACATTTACTTGATGCGCGTCGAAGACGATGACATCAGCAAAAGTATCTGGTCTTCACAAAGCGATGTTGACAGTGTAGAACACATTTTTCACGAAATTCCCGCCACTGGTCGCTACAAAATCCGCGTCCAGTATCGTCAGAAAGTTAATGAAGATACCCAGCCTTACGCTTTGGCTTGGTGGACTGTACCGAAAAAATAAAAAGGATAAATTGTGCTCAGTCTAAATGGCGCTACGCAAACAAAGCCCGGATGGTGTGCGGATTTTATTATAGTCCGGATGGTGTGCGGACTTCGTTTGTGTAGCCGCCATTTCCAATCGCCGGGTAATAATGCTTGGTTTGTGTAGCCGCAATTTTTAATCGCCGGGTAATAATGCTTCTCAATCAGTTACTAAAACGGTAACAGATGGAACGTTTGTGTTTCTTCCCCGTCATTCTAGATATAAAGAATGTTATGGCAAAAAAGCAACACAATGAATCCGCAAATATTAAATCAGCTAAAAGCGATCGCATCTGCAAGTATCATCGTTTTGGGTTTAGTTGGATGGTCAACACTCAAAAATCCTAATATAGCGATCGCTCGTCCCAATCAATTGCAGGCACAGGTGTCTAAGAATAGTTCTGTAGATCAAAAGCTGGTTGCTGCTAATACTAAATTTGGTTTCAAGCTGTTCAAGCAAATTCTGAAAAAAGACAGCGGTAAGAACGTTTTTATTTCGCCTTCTAGTGTAGCGATCGCTCTTGCCATGACCTACAACGGTGCCAGCGGCAAAACTCAACAAGCAATGGCGAACACCCTGGAAATCCAAGGAATGAGTTTACAGGAAGTAAACAGCTCCAATGAAGCTTTAAAAGCAATCCTAGAAAATCCAGACCCCCAAGTACAATTGACTATCGCGAACTCCCTTTGGGCAAGACAAGGAGTTTCTTTTAATCCGGAATTTCTCCAGAGAAATCGCCAATTTTATCAAGCAAAAATTACCGATTTAGATTTTAATAACCCTAATTCCCCATCTGTTATGAATAATTGGGTGAAGGAGAATACTCGCGGCAAAATTAATGAGATTGTAAATGGTTTAAGCTCAGATCAAGTGCTTTTCTTAATTAATGCTATTTATTTTAAAGGCATCTGGACAAATGAATTTGATAAAGCAAATACACTTAATAAACCTTTTTACTTAACAAATGGCGCTCAGAAACAACATCCAATGATGTCGCGAACCGGAAAATATAAATATTATGAAACAGACCAGTTTCAGGCAATAAGTATTCCCTATGGTCAAGAAAGACTGAGTTTTTATATATTCCTGCCAAAACAAAAGTCTAACCTGACAGCTTTATATCAACAACTCAACACTGAAAACTGGGAGCAATGGATGAACAAGTTCACAATGCGACCAGGATTTATTCAAATGCCTCGCTTCAAAATGGAGTACGAAACTTCCTTAGCAGAGTCCCTAAAAGCGTTAGGTATGGAGTCTGCTTTTGACTCAAAAGCCAATTTTACTCAAATGAGTTCTATCCCACTCCAGCTTAACCAAGTCAAGCATAAAACCTTTGTAGAAGTAAACGAAGAAGGCACCGAAGCAGCAGCAGTAACTGCCGTAGGCGTAGTGACCTCATTGGCGCGTAGGCCAGAAGAACCGTTCCGAATGATTGTAGACCGCCCGTTCTTCTCTTGCATTAGAGATAATCAAACTGGAACCGTTCTATTTATGGGGTCTATTGTGGAACCGCAATGAAAGAAATTGACTTGTTGGACAATAAAAACATCAGTAGGGACGAGCTGGAAACCCCACTCTACCAACTATTTATTTATTTGATGCCTGTGGTTGGCTTTTTCCCGGCGCTGTGGACGCTTTACCGACGGGAGGGTAATCGACAACAACAAACCGTGAGCCGACTTTCCGTGACCCTGGCTATGGCTTGGCTGATGGCATACATTTTGGTGGGTGCTGGAGTTGCCCAAACTTCCGAGTTTTTGACCTTGCGCTTATTATTTATCAATAGCCTGCTGACATCGGGTTACTTTTTAGTCAGTTTATGGTTGATGGTGCGTCTATGGCAACGTAAATCGGTGCGTCTTCCGGGTATTAGTCAAATCGCTGAGGGTGTTGTTCGCAAACGCTTATCCTAAATAGCTTTTAGCCTCATTTTGGAATCAAGCCACCTCGCTCTTTTCGTTTCCAACCAGAGACTGGGGATGAAAAAAGTAGAAGCGATCGCCTGCTTATTATTTACTTGGAATCGGGTTATTCTGGTAGCCTAAGTATCTCAAGGGGACAAATTTGAAACTCTTGCCAACCTTTGCCTGATTTATCAACAAATCGGTGGAAAAACTGCTATGAGTGTTCTAGTGCAATTTGCGTAGGAACGGTATTTTTTTTACCTAAATGTCCGCCCCCCAGATTGCTCGATTATGCGCCCCTGTATTTATGGCAGATTTGTGCTAATTTTTTAGCGTGTGTGAGGAAGTCAGTGTCAGCTCGAAAAATTCCTGAAAACCGCCCTTGGGGGCAAAAAAACGGTCAACCAAGCCCAAGAAAGCCAGCTCCCAAAGGGAATCAGGTGAGCTGGCTTTGGCTGGGGTTGGGTTTGAGTGGGGTAGCAATGTTGTCAGCGACTGCGGGAGCAATGCTTGCAGTGTCGCTTTCAAGTACGCCTTTGCTGCAAAGCCAACTGAGTCCTGATGAAGCGGCTGTATTTGATGGCGATCGCATCTCCCGCACCAGTATGCGATTACCAGAACTAACCCGCCCTGTCAATATCTTAGTTATGGGAATAAAGGTTATCTCTTCAGACCTGGATAACCCTCCCCCAGAAACCCAAAATTTGGGATACCACGCCTTAGTAAACTCTTTCGAGGGTCTGTCGGATACGATGCTGCTGTTGCGGTTTAATCCGGAGGCGCAAAAAATAGCTGTTCTCTCCATCCCACGGGATACCCGCACCTATGTGGAAGGAGTCGGCATGACCAAGATTAATGCTGCTAATGTTGAAGGGGGGCCAGCGCTGAGCGCTAAGACAGCCAGCGAACTCCTTAGCGGAGTCGGAATTGATCGCTACATCCGAATTAACGTTCAAGGGGTAGAAAAACTGGTAGATGCCTTGGGTGGTGTCACCGTTTACGTTCCCAGAGACATGAAGTATCAGGATGACTCCCAGCACCTTTACATCAACTTGAAGGCGGGAAAACAACATCTCAATGGCAATCAGTTGCAGCAATTTCTGCGCTTTCGCTATGACAAGTATGGGGATATTGGTAGGATTCAGCGACAGCAAATGGTAATGAGGGCGCTGATGGAACAAGCACTCAATCCCACCACTCTCGCCAGGATGCCAAAAATTCTCTCAGTTATTCAGTCGCATATTGACACCAATTTGACTGTGGAGGAGTTGCTGGCGCTAGTTGGTTTTGGCGTGAAGACAGAACGTTCCCAGGTACAAATGTTAATGGTTCCTGGTGATTTCAGTGGGAACGGACAGCGTGAGGTAAGTTACTGGTTGCCAAATCGCCGTCGCATTCAGACGATGATGGCGCAGCACTTCGATCAGGGTTTGGACGGCGGCGAAGCAAATGACCCTGCTTATACGCGAGTGGCGATTCAAGATAGCACCGGTAATAGGAGGGCTGTCCAATCCTTAATCGAAAAGCTCCGGGAAGCTGGCTACCAAAACGTTTATGTGGACGATCCTTGGCCGGAACCGTTGCGGGTGACGCACCTAGTGGCGCAGCAAGGAGACGGCGACAGCGCTCAAGCTATCAAGCGATCGCTTGGATTCGGAGAAGTGCGCGTAGAAAGCACAGGTAACTTAGTTTCCGATATCACTATCCAGCTGGGTGAAGACTGGTTACAAAGGCAATCTCGTCGGGATTCATATTAATTGGGGACTGGGGATTGGGAATTGGGAATTGGGAATTGGGAATTGGGAATTGGAAGGACTCTTAGCCAGTCCCTAGTACGCAGTCCCTAGTCCCCAATCCCCAGCCTCTAGTCCCCAGACTCCATTATCCAATCCAGCAAAATCGGATTAACCAACTCTGGCGCTTCATCTTGTGGACAATGCCCGACACCTTCTATAGGAATAAACTTTTCCACTTTGGGATAATTAGCCAACTCTCGCCCCAACTCTATAGGCTCCCAAGGGTCTTCCGTTCCCCAGAGCATGATCGCCGGACAAGGCAAAAGCGGCAGTAAATCTTCAGGTAGTGGCCCTTGGGAATAGCGCGTAAAGGCTACAAAAACGTCCACAGCACCCTCATCAAAGGCAGGAGCCATAAGCATATCTACCAGTTCATCTGTGACGGCTTCCGGATGCTTATAGGCTTGCAGGAGAACCTTACGCACTACCTTCGGTTTGGCAAGTTGACTAAAGAACAGTTTGCCAATCCACTTTACTGACAGCAGTTGTTGAACTATCGGTGCGCCAAAGCTGCGATACCAGGGCAGTTGAGCGCGTTTGCGATCGTGTAGCAGTCGCAGGGAACAGTTAAGTAAAGCAATTTTTAAGGCAATATCCGGATTATCCACTGCTGCTTGCATGACAACAATACAGCCGATGGAGTTACCGATTAAATAAGCCTCTCCTCCCACAACCTCGCGGCAAAAATCAGCAAGTTGCTGTCCCCAGGTTTCAAAGGTGTAGGAAATTGGATTTCCTGGTGTGGGTTTAGCTGAACCCCCAAAGCCAATTAAGTCAATAGCATAGACGCGGCACGTTTGCGCTAGGACGGGGATGTTTTTGCGCCAGTGTCCCCAAGATGCCCCAAAGCCATGCACTAGAACAACAGGCGGCCCTTGGGTTCCTTGGGTTTGGTAGCAAATGGGAAAGCCCCGCCAAGTCCAAGTTTTAGTGACGATTTTGGCTTTGGTGGGTGCGATCGCGCTAGGGTCGGAAGATAAGGTCATGGGAGGCGTATCTTTAAATTTCCATCTCCGATCGGGATTTATCGGCTTCCTTTATTTTACTTTCTTCAACTCTTCTATGTACTTACGCACTTTTTAGCAAATAAATAAAAAAGATCCGTAAAAACTCTGATGCTATGTGTAGACACAACTGATAATTATGCGGTGTAAGAAAGCAAAGGGGAAACAAGGTAGAGGGAACAAGGCTTTTACTCTTTTGTCTTGTCTCCAATCCCCAATCCCCAATCCCCGATCCCCTAGTCCCCAATTTTTTCGCTGTGGATGCAGTTAAAGCGGGGAGTATGTCAGTATCTAGATTGGGGAATCGTTGACGCAATTTATTTTGTTGATGAATATGGTGCAAACTTCTACCTCTGTTCTGCCATTCCTGGGCCCTGATGTAGCAACAACCTATGATGCTGCACAGGTGGTCATTCTCCCAATCCCCTACGAGGCGACAACAACCTATCACCGGGGATGCGAAAACGGGACAGATTCCATTCTGGAAGCTTCTCAACAAGTGGAATACTACGACGAGGAGCTAGATGCGGAAACTTGCCAAGACATTGGAATTTACACTTACGAATCTATCGCGGACACACGCAATGGTAGCTCGGTTTCATCCGAGGCAATGCTAAAAGTCACCCCTGATACCGTGTCTAAGCTGATTGCGGATGGTAAGTTTGTCATCGGTTTGGGTGGCGAACACAGCATTACTACTGGCATTGTGGAGGCATATCGAGATTTCTTTACCGATGAACCTTTCACGGTAATTCAAATTGATGCTCACGGCGACTTTCGGTTTTCTTACGAAGGCTCAATTCACAATCATGCTTGCGTGATGCGGCGGATTGTGGATATGGGATTACCTACATTACAGATTGGTATTCAGGCTATTTGCAAAGAAGAAGCTGACCTGATCAAAGAGAAGAATTTGGCGGTGTTCCGGGCGCGAGAAATTGCCACGCAACCGGATTGGATGGACAAAGCGATCGCTAGTATCCCCACCCAACGAGTTTTCCTCACCATCGACTTAGATGGCATCGCTCCTACACTAATCCCCGCCGTTGGTACTCCCGAACCTGGTGGATTAAATTGGTACTCCCTCCTCACTTTTTTGCGGCGAGTATTTGATGGTTACGAAGTCATTGGCTGTGACGTAATGGAACTAGCACTCATCGTAGATTCCGTAGTATCCCAATTTACGGCAGCCAAATTGGTCTATAAACTTATAGGTTATAAGGCATTGCAAACCGGCTAGAAGCTACTGCTAACTAGCTACATTCCTTTTCTAATCTGTTGTGTTCCAATTGTTGATTCATTAAGGCTTGTGCAAATGAGTGTGATGGAAAAAACTGGCACTCCCATTGGTAGTTATGCTCCGGATTTTGAACTGCCAGGGATCGATGATAAAGTACACCATTTATCCCGTTATTTAGAGAGATATCGGGCTATATGTGTCGTTTTCATGTGCAATCACTGTCCTTACGTGCAGTTGTATCTCGATAGGCTAATAGAGATTCAAGCCGAGTTTCAAGAACAAGGATTTACGCTGATTGGCATCAATGCTAATGATGCTTTCCAGTATCCTGAAGACAGCTTTGAAAACATGAAAAATTTAGCAGCAGATCAGCTGAATTTTCCCTATCTGCGCGATACAACGCAGGATGTTGCTCGTTGCTTCGGAGCAACAAAAACACCGGAAGTTTACCTGATAGACAATGCAGGTATACTCCGCTACAGCGGGGGAATTGACGATAATCCCCAAGAGCCAGAAGCAGTACGGGTGCATTATTTGCGAGATGCGATCGCCTGTTTGCTGCAAGGCAATACAATTACTCCAGAGTCCACTGATGCCGTGGGTTGCTCGGTAAAGTGGCGTAATTAACACCCCACTGCCGGATTGGTGGTAGTAGCTAACAAGAGTTAAATTTGCCGAATCATATCCCAAACTACTCCGCTACTGCTATCTTATGGTGGAGGTAATTGGAGTGAGAAAATAGTGTCTGCATGGGGATAACTTATCGACGAATTTTACTCAAGCTTTCCGGTGAAGCTTTGATGGGCAACCTGGGCTACGGAATCGATCCGATGGTGGTTCAGGAAATCGCGACCCAAGTCGCAGAAGTCGTGGCAAGTGGCGTTCAGGTAGCTATTGTCGTCGGTGGCGGCAATATCTTTCGCGGCGTGAAAGCAGCATCGGCGGGGATGGATCGGGCGACAGCAGACTACATTGGCATGATTGCCACAGTGATGAATGCGATGACCTTGCAGGACTCTCTAGAGCAAATTGGGGTGCCAACGCGAGTGCAAACCGCGATCGCTATGCAAGAAGTCGCAGAACCTTACATCCGGCGGCGTGCTATTCGCCATCTCGAAAAAGGACGGGTGGTGATTTTTGGGGCTGGATCGGGAAACCCCTTTTTCACCACCGACACCACAGCTGCCTTGCGAGCAGCGGAAATTGATGCGAATGTAATTTTTAAGGCGACTAAAGTAGACGGGATTTATGATTCTGATCCCAAGCTGAACCCGCAAGCTCATCGCTATCAGAGCATTACCTACGGACACGTTTTAGCTAACGATCTGCGGGTGATGGATAGTACAGCGATCGCCTTATGTAAAGAAAACAATATCCCGATTATGGTGTTTGATTTATCGGTTCCGGGAAATATTCGCCGAGCCGTTATGGGAGAATCTGTCGGAACAATTGTCGGAGGTTTTTGTGAAGTTATCTGACGCTGAAAGCAACATGAAAAAGGCAGTTGAATCAACTCAACGGTCTTTTAATACCATTCGGACGGGACGAGCCAATGCTAGTCTCCTCGACAAAGTAATTGTGGAATACTACGGTTCCCCAACTCCTATCAAATCCTTGGCAAACATTAGTACGCCGGATGCGACTACGATTACCATCCAACCTTTTGACCGTAGCAGCCTTAACTTAATTGAAAAAGCCATTTCGCTGTCGGATGTAGGCTTAACGCCAAACAACGATGGCTCCATGATTCGGCTGAATATTCCGCCATTGACAAGCGATCGCCGCAAAGAATTGGTGAAAATAGCAGCAAAGTATGCCGAAGAAGGCAAAGTCTCTATTCGCAACATCCGCCGCGATGCCGTTGACTCGATTCGCAAACAGGAAAAAAATAGTGAACTTCCCAAGGATGAAGCGCGAGATTTGCAAGAAAGCGTTCAGAAGTTGACTGACAAGTACATCGCCAGAGTTGACGAACTACTAGCAGAAAAAGAGAAAGATATCACCACTGTTTAAAGTGATTAGTCATTAGTCATTAGTTATAGTGAAGGACTAAAGACTAAATTTAATTAGTCAAAAGTTCTAGCAAAAAACTAAGGACTAAAGACTAAAACTTATGCAGGCACAAACACTTGTCCATCTACGCTCGGACGGACAAGGTAGGCAACGTGCATGGGGTAGCCTTGGGAATAAATCGCATCCACGTACCGCAGGGCAGTTTCTCGGTTCGTGCAGGCGCGTAAAATTTTCTCGTTACCGTTGGCGTATTGGATGCGTACTTCCCACATAAGTCTTGACCTCACAGTAGTAAATGCACAGCTTTATCTTGTTTTTAATTTTATGAAGCTTTCATGAACCAATCCTATAAATTATAGGCAATTTTGCACTCAGTGAAATTGATGAATTTATTAAAGATGGCGATCGCGTTGTCTATCGGCAAGTTTAAAAGCAATTAATCGCTTACGTAGTTGAAAACACGGAATTGATTGGGCAAATAAAAGCACAATATAATATCCACACAGCGATCGCTATGCTAAAAAGCTTGAAAGCATTAGATTGCAGGCTTTTTACTGGAACGGGGAAATTACGCAAATAGCCAGTTAGCACCCAAAGCAACTAAGCTTTAAACCAGTGAGTACAAGAGTGAGGATGAGAATTCCATTGCGTGCCAATATACTCCCACGGGCTAAGCCAACCAAGTCTGCGTAGGCAGGCTAAAATTCTTAAGACCGTGCAGGCGATATTTGCTTGCCTAGCATCGGCCCTTTAGAGTGTCCAAAAGTGGGATGCACCTATGAGAATCTAAATTCTCCTTCCAGCCTCAAATTCAAGTGCGTTCAGGAGCAAAAATTAATACGATGTTTGACTGTATTATTGTCGGCGCTGGCCCAGCAGGCGGAACCGCAGCTTATCACTTAGCGAAGCGGGGACGCTCAGTTTTAGTTATAGAAAAAGAATCTCTGCCTCGATACAAACCTTGTGGAGGTGGCGTTTCGCCAGCAGTTGCCGAGTGGTTTGATTTTGACTTCTCCCCCGCCATTTCCCTGAAGGTGAACACGATTCGCTGCACATGGAATATGAAAGATCCGGTGGAAACAGAACTGAATACGCCAGAACCAATATGGATGGTACGGCGAGACGTTTTCGACCACTTTCTTATCCAGCAGGCGCAGCAACAGGGCGCAGAACTTAGAGACAATACGGAAGTGACGGGAATTGAGTTTAAGAACGACGCTTGGCAAGTCAACACGGCAAACGGCCCGGTACAAGGTCGTTATTTAATTGCTGCCGATGGAGCCAAAGGGCCAATGGCTAAGTGGCTGGGCTTTAAAGAGCGCAAACGCCGTCTGGCTGGCGCTTTGGAGGCAGAACCAAAGGCGCAAGTAGAAAACGGTCACATCGCTCATTTTGAATTTGGGATGGTCAAAAATGGCTATATCTGGAATTTTCCCAAAGCCGACGGCTATTCTATCGGGATTGGCAACTTCCGAGGCAGCGAACCGCAAGACTTTAAGAGCCTCCTAGCTGAGTATGCCACGCTGTTTAATGTTGATGTCAAAACCAGCAAGCAGTACGGTCATCTTTTGTGCTTGTGGGACGGCGATCAAAAGCTGCATACCCAAAATGCAGTTTTAGCTGGAGAAGCTGCTTGTGTCGTCGATCCGTTTACGGCTGAGGGAATTCGTCCCTCGATGTTTAGCGGTTTGAAGGCTGCGGAAGCAATTGACAAAGCTGTGGGAGGCGATCGCAATGCTTTGGAAGGATACACCAATGCGATCGCTCAAGAATGGGGATCTGACATGGTGTGGGCGCAACGTTTAGCAGGAATTTTCTACAGAATTCCTGGTATCGCTTATAAAGTTGGTGTTAAGCGCCCCGGTGCTGCTGAAAAAATGGGTCAACTGCTATGCGGGGAAAGCCGTTACTCAGAAGTGGCTGATCGTGCCATTAAGCGACTGAGTAAGAGTATGATCCCCGGTATGGGCGGCTAATTTTTTTTTCCGGTCGTATTTTTTATGGCTGATGGTTTGCTATGAACTATCAGCCATAAACCATGAATAATTTCAATTTGTTCTTGTGTTATATTGGGGCTTTCCTCTAGAAACTCGATAGTTATGTCTTCTAGGACTGCAAATTTATCCAGGTTTGGGCTTTCGATTGCGGTAGCCGGATTCGTAGGCTTCCTGATGGTGGGTTGTGGCAACTCACAGGCTGATGCCAAAAAGTATGTAGACTCAGGAAATGCTCTTGTTGAGCAAGGCAAATTATCGGAAGCGATCGCTGACTACAATAAAGCAGTCGAAATTAATCCCAAAGATGCAGAAACTTACGATAAATTGGGAACTGCTTTGGTTCAAGAAAATAAGTTACCAGAAGCTACAGAAGCTTTCAAAAAAGCTATTGAAGCAAATCCAAAAAAAATAGAATTGTATAGTAAATTGGCATTAATTCAGGTCAATGAAAAGAAATTAGATGAGGCTTCTGCCACTTTTCAAAAAGCCATCGAAGTTGACCCTAAAAATGCAAAAATTTATAATAATTTAGGATTTATTCAAGTCAACCAAGGGAAAATACCTGAAGCGACTGATTCTTTCAAAAAATCCCTAGCAATTGACCCGAATAATGCCAAAACTCACAAAGACTTGGGAGTTGCTTTAGGTGTCCAAAACAATTTAAAGGAAGCAACTGCTGCTTTTAAAAAATCAATTGAGCTTGACCCAAAAAGTGCGGATGCACACTACTTTTTGGGGATTGCTTTAGTCAAACAAGGAAATTTGCCTGAGGGAGTGGCGTCTCTGAAAAAGGCGACGGAGATTGAGCCTAAAGCAGCACAAGCTTACTTTAATTTAGGGTTGGCTTTAGATCAACAAGGTAAGAAATCTGAGTCAATAGCAGCTATTAAAAAGGCTAGAGATTTACTCAGAGAGCAAGGTAGAACTCAGGACGCTGACAAGATCGATGAAGGATTGAAGGCGATGGGACAGAAGTAAAAAGCCTGTGAGATAAAAGGTAATAAAAACTGGAAGTATAGTCTTGGGAGAGAGGGACAAAAAGGGTTGCTTTCTTTGTCCCTCTCTCCCCAATCCCCAATCCCCGATTAGCAAATGACGATTTACTTTTACAAAGTTGACGATCCATATGGATGTTTTTCCAACTTTTCTCCTCATTGCATTCATCTGCTGGGGCAAGACTGGGCGACGGTAGAGCATTACTATCAAGCGCAAAAATTTGTCGGCACCAAGGATGAAGCTTTAATTTTAGAGATTGCTAGCGCCAAGACGCCAATGCAAGCAGCAACATTGGGACGCGATCGCACTCGCCACATCCGTCCCGACTGGGAAAGCCTGAAAACCGAAATTATGCGCGAAGCTGTGCTTATTAAGTTTCTCACCCATTTAGATATTCAGTCTATTTTGCTTTCTACAGGCGATCGCTTACTTGTCGAAGATTCCCAAATCGATTATTACTGGGGCTGCGGTAAAGATAAAACTGGTCAAAATCATCTAGGCAAAATTCTGATGAGCGTCCGCCAAGAAATTCGGCAACGTTTGTAAAAAAGGTTTTTTAAAAATATAAATATTGCAATCTAGATTTTCTTTAAAACAATACTAACTATTTATTTTTATCTATAATTTTCCTGTCTTCGCGAGTAAGTATTGTATTTTACTTTAGATGTAGCTATCTTACTAGGGCTTTATTAAAATATATTAATATTCCGTTTAATTTTAAATTTTTGATAATTTCAATAGTTTCACGAATGTTCTAAAGCGCTTTTAAGGCACAAAATAGACATATACGACCAAAAGAAAAAATTAAAAAATAATAGGCGTGGTGGATAAAGCGAATGGAACTCAGTAATAATACGCAGAATATGCCCTCAAAAATAGAACAAGAAGGGTTACTGCATCGAATCACGAACCGGATTCGGCAATCTCTAGAATTGCAAGAGATATTAATATCAACAGTTGCCGAGATCCGTTCATTTCTAGAAACCGATAGAGTCAAAGTTTATCAGTTTCATGCTGATGGTAGCGGGCAAGTTATTGCTGAGTCGATTTATAACAACCGCCTGCCGTCCCTGCTGGGGTTGAATTTTCCAGCGGATGACATTCCTCCCCACGCCCGCGAAATGTTTATCAAAGCCAGAGGGCGTTCAATTGTGGATCTTGCCACAGGGAAGATTGGGATAAGTCAACTGGATTGTCCCCAAACTGGTATTCCTTTGGAGACGCAAGGTTTTTACTATCGCGAAGTAGACCCTTGCCATATTGAATATCTCACAGCAATGGGGGTGCAGTCTTCCTTAGTGGTGCCGATTTTACAGTACGACGTACAGGTACACAAAGTACAGCCGCAACTCTGGGGATTATTAGTGTCTCACAACACCCAAACACGTACTTTTTCCGAAAGGGAACTGCAAATTGTGCAGTTAGTGGCGGATCAAGTTTCGATTGCGATCGCGCAGTCAAATCTCCTCAGACGCGCTCGCGAACAAGCCATTCGCGAAGCCAAGATTAACCGAGTAGCAACCCTGCTGCATACACTACCATCGATTGAGGTACAACAAGCTCTCATAGAAACCGTTGCCGCCTTTAAGGGTTCCGGTGGCAGACTTTACATAGCCGCAGAAAACCCCAGCTTTGGAGGTAAACAGTTTACCTGCGGCGCTCAACCGATGCTAGTAGGACTCAAGAAAGATTGCCTGCTCGAAGAAAGTCTTGTATGGCAGCAATACTTTAAATTACAAGATCCTGCCTGCAATAGCGCGGTAGCAATTAGGGATATATATAAAGAACCGGGGCTGCGAGTGCTAGCAGCCGCATTCCGCCCAACAAAGATTCGAGGCATGATCGTTATACCCCTGGAGTACCGTCAAGAGTTTCTCGGTTATTTAAGCGTATTTCGAGATGAAATTGAAACAGAAACTTTGTGGGCGGGACGTTTTGATTCGGATGAGCGACAGTGGCAACCCCGGAACTCGTTTGAGGCTTGGCTAGAGCTGAAAAAAGGTCAAGCTTGCGAGTGGACAAAAGAAGACATTGAACTGGCTGCTACCTTAGGCAATCACTTCGCAATGGCAATTGAGCAGTATGAACTGTACAGACAGGTGCAGGCTCTGAATACCAACCTAGAGTGTCAGGTACAGGAGCGCACACAACAGTTGGAACAATCGTTGGATTTTGCCAAAGTCTTGAAGCAGGTTACAGATCAAATTCGTAGCACGCTCGACTTACAGACCATTCTAAAAAGCATCGTGCGAGAAGTACGGGAATTGCTAACCACAGATCGAGTGGTGATTTACCAGTTCACCAGAGGCTACCAGGGGCAAGTGGTCGTAGAAGATGTGACAGACGATGCCACTTCAATTCTGGGACATATATACGACGATAAATGCTTTCCTTTGGACTACGCCTATCGGTACCAGCAGGGAAGAGTTCGGGCTACTAACAACGTACTGGAGTCAGATTTAGACCCCTGTCATATAAAGTTTTTACAGAATATTCAAGTTCAGGCTAACTTAGTCGTGCCGATTAGGATGGGCGATCACCTGTGGGGACTGCTCATTGCCCATGAGTGCTTTAAAACGAGGATTTGGCAGGAGGCTGAAATAGACCTACTGCAACAGCTGGCGGATCAAGCAGCGATCGCTATTCAACAAGCCGAACTCTACCAACAAAGTCGCGCTGCTGCTGACATTGCCACCGAAAAAGCCGAACAACTAGAGCAAGCTGCGGAACAACAGCAAGCATTATTTGCGGTTGTTACCAAAATTCGAGAATCCCTTGACCTGGAGACAATCTTCAAGGCAACAACTACTGAAGTTCGACAACTGCTAGAAGCTGACCGAGTAGCAGTATTTTGCTTATATTCAGCCTCTGGTTCGGAGAATGATGAATTTGTTTCCGAAGACGTGTTGCCAGAGTTTAAGCCTGTTTTAGGAACAAAAGTTTACGATCGTCATTTTTCCCAACACTATGCTCACCTCTATCAACAAGGTCGGATTCAGATAGTTGATGACATCTACAACGCCGGCTTAAATGATTGTCATATCCAGCTTCTAGAGCAATTCCAAGTCCGAGCTAACTTGGTAGTGCCGCTCTTGAAAGGGGATTTACTGTGGGGACTGCTATGTATCCATCAATGCTCTCAATCCCGGCACTGGGATGCCTCCGCTATTGATTTTGTCAACCAGATTGCTGCTCAACTAGGCATAGCTATACAGCAAGCTGAACTCCTAACTCAAACCCAAGAGCAGACAGAACAACTTTCTTGTACTATCAAAGAACTACAGCAAACCCAAACTCAGCTGATTCAGACAGAAAAAATGTCAAGTTTGGGACAGCTGGTGGCGGGTGTAGCTCACGAAGTTAACAATCCGGTCAATTTCATTTATGGGAATCTGGCTCACGTTGGTGAGTACGCACAAGATTTGCTGGATCTGCTGCATCTCTACCAGCGGCGTTATCCCCATCCTGACTCTGAGATTCTCAAGCTGCAAGAGGAAATTGATTTAGAATTTCTGGCTGACGATTTACCCAAGATGCTTTCCTCGATGAAGGTTGGGGCGGATCGCATTCGGCAACTGGTGCTGTCACTACGCAATTTTTCTCGCCTAGACCAAGCTGAAATGAAGCTGGTTGATATCCATGAGGGTCTAGACAGTACGCTGTTAATCTTGCAACATCGACTTAAGGGGAAGGGTAACGTTCCCAGTATTGAGGTTGTGAAAAGCTATGGCGATTTGCCCTTAGTTGAGTGCTATGCTGGTCAGCTCAATCAAGTGTTTATGAACGTTATCAGCAATGCGATTGACGCTCTGGACATGGGGACTCTTGATTTAGGACTGGCAGAAGAGTCCGCCCAATCAGCAATCCCTACGATAGAGATTAGTACCAAAGTGCGAAATGGCGATCGCGCACTCATTCAGATTTCCGATAATGGTTCTGGAATGCCAGAAGGAGTGCGATCGCAAATCTTTAATCCCTTTTTTACCACTAAGCCAGTTGGTAAGGGAACAGGTTTGGGACTATCCATCAGCTATCAAATTGTGGTGGAAAAACACGGCGGTGTCTTCCAGTGTTCTTCCCTACCAGGCAAAGGTACTCAGTTTTGGATTGAGATTCCCATCCAACAAGGAAATTAAAAATTTAGAGGGTCAGCATTTTAATAAACTGCTACCCTCTTAGGTTTTATAAACTCTGTTTGTGCAGAACCGATTAGCCCTATTCTTCAACTTATCGCGCTTCGGCAACTTCCGACAAAAGTATCAAACAAGAGGCAAATTCGCCTTTAGCTAACTCTTAGGCGCTACCTGTGAAGCCAACTTCCGGAAATTTCGCCTGAGCGTCAGCTATAGAACGGCGTTTGCCTTCCTCTTGCCAGTAGTTAATTACTTCTGTGGCTTTGTTTAGAACCTCGACGCGCTCAACCTCAGAAATCCAGTGCTTGGCTTCCAGCTCATTTTTTAGCTGTTCCCAAGCATCGTTCCGAGGCCAGAAAAAGTAAGATGTTAGAGGGCTGGTGCCTTTGCCTACTACTTGGTCAACGGCTAATGCAACGTTCTCTTCCAGCCAGAGAACCTTTAAAATAAACCTCGACAATCACACCTCCAGGGAAGTCCCAGCCTTGTTGAATACTGTACAAACGACTATTCTACACCCTGGATATAGTGCATGAGCAAAAGATTATAAGGTGCGGTAAGAGTGGTGGAACAATCCAGTCCCAGTTTAGTTGTGTTTGATATTGACGGTGTAGTACGCGATGTCGGGGGATCTTACCGCAGAGCGCTTGCTGATACGGTGGAGCATTTTACGGGCGGTGCCTATCGACCGACTCCAGAGGATATAGACAAGCTGAAGTTGGAAGGAATTTGGAATAATGATTGGGAAGCGTCGCAAGAGCTAGTTTATCGATACTTTGAGGCTCAGGGGACAAAGCAATCGCAAGAGAGGGATACCGCAACGCGATCGCAACTCCAACTCAACTACGACACTCTGGTTGCCTTTTTCCAGTCCCGGTATCGAGGGACAGATCCAGAAAATTGGACAGGTTATATCTGCGATGAACCGCTACTCATGCAGCCAAGTTATCTAGAGGAACTGACAGCAGCAGGAATACCTTGGGGCTTTTTTAGCGGTGCTACCCGTGGTTCAGCGACTTATGTTTTGAGCAAACGCTTGGGTTTGAAGTCGCCATTGCTAATTGCGATGGAGGATGCTCCGGGAAAACCGGATCCTACAGGGCTGTTGGCAGCTGTACAACAGTTGGAACAGCAATTTTCCGTTAACCCCGACACGCCAGTTATTTATGTCGGGGATACGGTAGCTGATTTGTACACAGTAATACAAGCACGTAAATGCGAAGCGGCTTCTAGTAAATCGCTTAAATCACAGCGGTGTTGGATTGGCGTGGGCATTTTGCCACCACACGTTCAGAAAACCCAGGAACAAAGTGATGCCTATGCAGATGCTCTTAAGGCTGCTGGTGCTGCGGCAATTTTCAGCAATGTGCAGCAGTTAACTCCTGTGCAGATTCGGCAACTTGTAGATTCAGAAAGTAGTAGTAGCGTTTAAGCATCTAATTGAGTGGGCATCCTTGGGGCTGAAAAACTGGAAATGTCAGAGGATGTCTCACAAGTGTCAAAAGTTGGCTTGATCCCCCCTAGCCCTACTTTTCAAGAGGGGAGAATCAAGTCTTAGTCTCCCTTTTTAAGGGGGATGCAAGGGGGTTCACCCTCTAAGCGTCTCGATTATGACTTTTCAGACATCCTCTGAGTTTCACATTTGTTTAAGCCAGCATTTTAGCCGGGACGCACTACTACAAATTACTGAAATTTCCAATTTTCAATTAATCACTTACTTGTAGGTAACGGTTCTTACCTCATCCTAATGGGTGAGTAGTTAAGGTGAGATTAAATACACCTAACAGGGCGAAGGTGTACCTTGGCTTTCAAAACTACATTGGAAGAGTAGAAACACACCTCAAGGAACATTAATTATGCAATCTGCAAAAGAGTTTGAAGCCATGACTCCCCAAGCTGCTGCCGCTACTGCTATCCAAAAACCAGTTCTTCGCAGGGGTTCTCGCGGTTCCGCAGTGCTTGAATTGCAACAACTATTAGCACGCTGGGGATATTACGCCACTCCCTTTGATGAAGTCTTCGATGTGCCAGTAGAAAATGCCGTTAAAGCTTTCCAGCACCGCGTATTCTTAGTAGAGGATGGCATTGTTGGTGCTAAGACGTGGCAAGGTCTGTTCTCCGGCGCGCCCGTTGATATGCCTGTTCTACAGTTGGGAAGCCGTGGTGAGGCTGTCAAAACTGTTCAGAAAGTCCTACAGTTGAATTCTGATGGTATTTTTGGCCCGATTACCCAGAATGCTATCAAAACCTTCCAAACTTCTCGTAACTTGGTAGCTGACGGAATTGTTGGTTCTCGCACCTGGTTCGAGTTGAGCAAGTTGCCTCACTAAGGGGATTAGGGAGGTGGGGAGTGGGGGAATTGGCAGAATTGTTTCTCCCAAGTCTCCCGGTCGCCTCCAACCCAAAACTGAATATGGAACTTTTACAGATAGCGATCGCTCTATAACTATAGGGGCGATCGCGCTTTTATTTATTTATGAATCGGCTTTTTGTGTATCTATCTTTGGGCATAAAATCAGCACAATTTTTCCAGTACAGTTTTGCTGACCGCGTTTCCCCATGTATATTAGGAAACGACCAGAGAATTGATGTCTAACAATTCTTCCCGTTACTCGGTAATTAATTTTTATGTTCTCTGCTCAAAAAACAAAAACGATTATTAGTGCTATGGGTGTGGTTGCCACAGCGATCGCTACTGGCGTTATCATTCAACTTGGTGACATCAAGACACAAGCAGCCCCAACTGATACAGCTGTTTCAACAATTGCTGATTACTGGCGAAACGCTCAACTAGAACGCACCCTCAGAGGACATACTGATTGGGTAAACTCCGTCGTCATCACGCCTGATGGGAATAATGTAGTCAGTGGCAGTTTCGACAATACAATCAGGATGTGGGATTTTTCCACTGGTCAGTTAATTCGCACCTTTAGGGGACATCCGAAACCTGTTTATGCGATCGCTATCAGCCCAAATGGGCAATTAATTGCCAGTGGTTCTCAGGACAACACAATTAAAATTTGGAATCTTACCACTGGTGAGTTAATTCGCACCTTGAGGGGTCATGCTAGTTCAGTTTTTGGAGTTGCCTTCAGCCCCGATGGACAAACCATCGCCAGCGGCAGTAAAGACGATACAATCAAAGTTTGGAATGTTGCTACTGGCGAACAAATTTACAGTCTCACAGGGCATACAAATTGGGTTGAAGCTGTTGCTTTTAGTCCCGATGGACAAACCCTTGCTAGTGGATCTCAAGATAAAACCATTAAAATTTGGAATCTTGCTACTGGTCAATTAGTTGGCACCCTAAGCGGTCATTCAAATACAATTAATTCTGTTGCCTTCAGTCCGGATGGACAGACCATTGCCAGTGGAGCTTTTGACAAAACGATCAGAATTTGGGATCTTTCCAGACGTCGGCTGATTCGCACCGTTAGGGGGCATACAGACATGATTTATTCTGTTGCCTTCAGCCCCGATGGAGATACGCTTGCTAGTGGCTCTCAGGACAACACAATCAGAATTTGGGACTGGAAAACAGGGAGACAAATTAGCACTCTCTCAGGTGATACAAGCTCGATTTATTCGGTAGCTATCAGCCCGGATGGAAAGTCTCTTGCCAGTGGTAGTTATGACAGAACTATTAAAATTTGGCGGACGCAGGGAATTAATTAAAAGGCAAAACTGAAGAATTACAGCGTTTCTCAGTTGGGTGGAATATATCGCGGTTCTGACGTTCGGTCTACCTTGGTAGGGACATGGCATTGCTATGTCCCTACAGATGTATTGCACCCAACCCTTGAATCGTTGTAGTAGTAGGTTGGGTAAGGTTCCAAGGGGCCACCCTACTAGCTTTTTATCGTTCCATATGCGCTTCTAACAACTTTTGCGCTCTTGGCTTGTAAATCAAATAGAACAATGCCTCAAGATAACGCAGCAAATCCTCCCGTTTTTCCTTAGAGGTAAAGTTCCAGAAACCATAAATTCGAGCTAGAGATAGCAGCTTGGTGGTGTGAATTTTCCACGTATAGGTGCTGTAAACTCGATCGATAGCCCGCGTAGAAACTTCATACCAGTAGTTAGGATTCTGGTCGCACTTGGAGACAAACTCCAGCATGATCTCTGCCATTTCTTCTAAGTTCGTCGGGTTAATGTAGAACCCGTTAAACTTATTCTGAATAATTTCCAACGGCCCACCAAATTGCGTGGCAAAAGTTGGTAAACCGGAAATCATTGCTTCCAAAATTGTCAAACCAAAGGCTTCAAACAAAGCTGGTTGAACAAAGACACCTTGACGATCGGCAATTACTCGGTAAATTTCACCAGAGTCGCTTTTCGATAGGCGGACGGCTAACCAGCGAATTTTACCTTGCAAATTGTACTTTTCAATGATTTGGTAAAGCTTTTCAATTTCGTCGCGTTCTTCGTTGTCACTGGAATCTTCAACGCGCAATTTACCTGCAACTAAAATTAGGTTGCAATGTTCTTGCAATGCTTCACTTTTACCAAAACATTCTGCTAAACCTGTGAGGTTTTTGATGCGGTCGAGACGCGCTATTGAGAAAAGAGGGCGTTTGGTGGGGTCATCAAGTTTACCCAAGGCTTGCTCTGGGTCTTCAAGGGTGAAGAGCAATTCGTCCAAGCGATCGCGATCGCTCATCACCCGATCTTCCAGGCGCGAGTATGGAAAATAGTAACTCTCGTTTACCCCAGGCGGTACCACGTTGAACTTAGGACTATATAGCTCAATCCCGTTCACCACATGATACAAATCTGGCATGGTGAAACACTTGTAAGACTCATACTGTCCCACACTATCTGGCGTTCCCACAATTTCCTGATAGGTACTGCTGATGATAAAATTCGCCGCATTCATCGCAATCAAATCGGCGGTAAACTGTAGGGAAAAATGATATTTCTCATCTAAGTCTTGCCAGTAAAGGTTACTGAAAAGATATTTTGATTTTTCCAGTGCGTGGGCAATGTTACACTGAGTTACTTTCAAGCGACGTGCTAACAAAAATGCAACTATGTTGCCATCAGTGTAGTTGCCAACTATCAAATCTGGCTTGCCTTGAAATTCTGCCAGCAGTTCTTTTTCTGAATCAACGGCGTAGGTTTCCAGATAAGGCCAAAACTCAAACCGGGAAATCCAGTTATTAGTCAACTTGGGATTAAATTCCCGCAAAGGCACCCGCAAAATCCAGGCATTTTCTGTGCCGTGAACTTTTTCTAAACGTTGGTTACACAGGGTGCCATCACTATTAGGAATCAGACGGCTGAGAATAATTACTTTTGCTTCTACACCCAGGATATCCAACCCAGCTAACGTGATATCTTCCTGTAGTTGCTGTTCTAAGCTTTTAGCTTGGTCGAGGACGTAAACTACTTGTCCGCCAGTGTCCGGACGCCCCAAAACTCCTTCTTGCCCAAACCAACCATGAGCAGACACCAAGACGATCCGAAAGACCATCGGGATGCGGGAAACGAAGGCTTCTAGGGTTTGGTGATCGGGAGAGTCGATGAGTTCATCGAGGATTTCTAGAGTTTCCCGTACACGTCCGGCGGTGTTACCCCATCCGGGTTCAAAACCGAGGACTTGCAACTCATAGCGGAATTCTTCGTAAGGTTGCTCGGGTGGGCGATCGCTTACAAAGGCGATCGCTTTCTTGATCCCATCTGAGAGTTGTTGCTGCGATTTAATCCGCCCGTTGATCAGTAGTTGCAGTCCGTTGTAGGAGTGGACGCTAAGAAATTCATACAAACTCTCCAGCCATTGTCTGGGGTCTTGGAAGAGTTTGCTAGATAAATATCGGTTGAGATACTCCACCCCCTTCCCAATGTTTTTGGGGTCGCGGATTGTCGGGGTGTAGTCGTAAAACGGTTGAAAATCTAGTTCGAGGATATCGCCTTCGCTGGGATGGAAGCGGTTAACCAAGCGATCGCGCACATCCAGCAATTCCTGCACCGTCATCTGGTCTACGCTCAAATCTTCCGACAGCCGATACACTTCTTGAGAAGCAATCGTAGGACGAACAATCAGGCAAAAGTTTCCATCCTCCTGAATAATTTCTTGGGTGTAATAAATCAGTTTTCCCAAATGGGAGGAGTGGTAAAAATGTTCCGGCTTCTGGTGCCTGGTGCAATATTCCCCAAACGCATTAACGATATCGTTACGCAGTAAGTATCGCTTTTCCTGTTGACGTAACTCGCTGATAAACTGACGGATATCACTTTTTTCATCACTGTCGAGAACGGCCTGGATCAGCTCTGACATGAAAACTCCAAATTGATGAATAGTTTTACAAGACTAAATTACATAATCCCATTGGTAGTCATCCTCCCTCTGGAGGATGGAGAGTAGGGAGGTAGGCAGCACCCATATAGTTATAACACCTATCATAGGGTGTAAATTTTGCTACCAGTCCCAATACTGTTCGCATAGGGTGAGGGGGAGATTTCCGGATACGGGATCTGGGTCATAGGGTTCGGTTAGAAGCTGAAAACACCGACGTTAGCGTTGGAAAATGGGAACCAAGTTTGTACGCGGGAGCATGGCGTTTAAACAGCGGATGCTGTTGATGTTTTATAAACCTGATTAGTTCGTAGAAATGGTTAAGTGATTACAAAACCCAACGAATTCATAAGTGTTGTTTAGTTTCACCTTGTTCAACCATCCCTTACTAGGGCGTCGTAAAGGCTAGGAGCGTGTAATATTTCGTACTCAGTAATCCCCCCTTTTGAAGGGGAAACAGCCTCAAAATCCCTCTTTTCAAGGGGGATTTAGGGTTATCTTGTACGGATTGATGCAGCGAGTGAGACTTTTAAAACATCCTCTAAAATGCTGGGTTCTTAAAATTCGCCGAATAAAAATTTATTATTTATAGTAGGCATTATTTTAGCCAACAAATTAGCGTTTTTGGGTCACTTTTACTAAAGTTTAGCGTTTCTCAGTTGGGTGGAATATATCGCGGTTCTGACGTTGGCTCAACCTTGGTAGGGGGTCATGCCATGTCCCTACCAAGGTTGAGCACTTTTCTAGTGCCTTTCGCATTGCGGCAATCAATTTGTAGCAAATCCGAAAAATATTGGTTTGGCAAAACAATGGGAAAGCGGTTTTTATCTAATCTAAAGTAACAAAACAGCGATAAAATCCTTCCGTTTGGGCGTTCCGTATCAGGGGATTGGAACCCCAAACTGTGCTTAACTATTTAGCCGCTTTAACTGGATTCATCGAACGCTCTAAGAAACTAAAAGTGCGTGATGAAAGTAATGTTAATGCCAAATAAATTAAAGCAACGGCAGCGTAAATTTCAAAGGCGCGATAGTTATTTGCTACAATTAATCGCCCTTGTTGGAATAATTCCTCAAATCCAATCACCGCTACTAAGCTAGTGTCTTTGAGTAAGGTGATAAACTCATTGCCCAAGGGGGGCAGCATCCGCCGCAAGGCTTGGGGAAAGATGACATAGCGCATTGTTTCCACTCTTCCCAACCCCAGCGACTGGGCGGCTTCTGATTGCCCGATGTCAATAGACTGGATACCTGCGCGGACGATTTCAGCAATATATGCGCTGCTATTGAGACTCAGCGCTATCACTGATGCTGTTAGTCTTCCCAAATTGAAATTGATGCCAAAGCTTTGCATGAGGGCAGGTATGCCAAAGTAAATCATGAAAATCTGCACCAGCAAAGGCGTTCCCCGGAAAAAGTCAATATAGGCTCTGGTTGCCCAACGCAGGGGCGCTATGGTTGAGAGGCGGGCAATTCCTAAAAGTGAACCGCCAATCATTCCTAAAAAGACGGAGAATGCTGTTAGATATAGCGTCACGAAAACTCCCTGCAATAAGTAGGGCATTGCGTTTAAGATGACGTTAGTAGCTTTTAGGGGAGTTGTTGATTTATCAAAGTTGATTGTTTCTGGAAGTGGCGGCGCTTCGGCATTAAACCACTTTCGATAAAGGCGATTGTAGGTGCCATTTCCTAAGATAATTGCCAGTCCTTTGTTGATGTCATTTAAATAGGGAGAACCTTTAGGAGTGGGGATGCCATAGTATTCTTCTGTAAGCAGTTGATTGATAATTTTGATTGACTTGAGGTTGTTTTCTTTGATAGCGTAGAGAGTTACGGCAGCATCATTAATGGCGGCATCTACATTGCCGTTGATTAATTCTTGAAGCACTAGCGGTGAAGAATCGAAGGTGCTAATTTTGGCACCAGGGATTTTTGCTGCTTCGGCTGCGCCAGTGGTGCCGATTTGTACAGCTACCTTCTTGTTTTGGAGACTTTCTAGGGAAGTAATTTCTGTGTTGTCAGCTTTGATGGCGATCGCTAACCCGGATCTGAAATAAGGACGGGAAAAATCTACCACTTTCTGACGTTCGGCGGTGATCGTCATGGCTGCGATCGCTGCATCGACGGTTTTCGCCTGCAAAGCTGGAATCATCCCGTCAAATTGCATCGTTACAAATGCAATCTCGAAATCAGACGCTTGCGCGATCGCTTTAAACAAATCTACATCAAAGCCGTCTATCTCGTTGTTTTCCCCCAGCAACTCAAACGGCGGATATGTAGGCTCTACTGCTACCTTAAGCGTGGTTTTTGCTTTGGCGAAACTGGCACTCAACACAAAAATGCCCAAAATCAGCAGACAACTCAAGCCAAAAACTAAACCTTGGCGTCGCCAACGTGACTGAATGAATTTGTGCATTTGCCTTACCTGGGAGTGCAATTTCTACTAATGACGCGAAGTCGATTTGCTAAATCTTACAAAAATTCCGTACCCTAATATAATTTAATAATTACAATTACACCAGAAAAAACTATGGAGGATTCCACCCCGGCAATTATCTTTGAAGGCATTGAGAAAAGCTTTGGTTCTCTCAAAGTCTTACAAGGAATTAGCGGTGAAATCCACCGGGGAGAAGTGGTGGCGATAATCGGCTCAAGTGGTTGTGGTAAGAGTACGCTGTTGCGCTGCTTCAACCGTCTGGAGACGATTAACGACGGGCGTTTAGTTGTCAATGGGATAGATTTGTCGCGTCCGAAACTCAATCAAAAGCAATTGCGGAGACTACGGGCGCAGGTGGGGATGGTTTTCCAGCAGTTTAATCTGTTTCCTCATTTGAGCGTGTTGGAAAATTTGATGCTGGCTCCGCGTTTGGTGTTAGGTAAATCTGGCTCTCAGATTGAGGAGCAGGCGCGATTTTATTTAGAGAAAGTTGGTTTGGTGGAGAAAGCAAAGGCTTATCCAGAACAGCTCTCTGGAGGACAAAAGCAACGAGTAGCGATCGCTCGCAGTTTGTGCATGAACCCCCAGATTATGCTATTTGATGAACCCACTAGCGCCCTCGATCCGGAATTGGTGGGGGAAGTCCTGGTGGTGATGCAGCAGCTTGCAGAAGAAGGCATGACGATGGTGGTGGTGACGCACGAGATGCAGTTTGCCCGCGATGTGGCGCATCGAGTATTCTTTATGGATCGAGGCTGTGTAGCGGAACAAGGTTCCGCAAGGGCAGTTTTGACTCAGCCAAAAAGCGATCGCTTGCGTACTTTCTTGAGCCGCATGAATTTCGCTGAGAATTTATCAAATTAAGACATCTGCGTAATTAAGGAACTAACAAATGCTCATGTTGTTTTGGTTCTCCCTATTTAGCTCTACTTAATCTAAAATCATTATGTTTTGCCCACCATTGTCTACTAATTTCAGCAATGGTGGGCTTTCTAAACATGGTTAAATTGTTACCTGAGCTTGCAACAACCTCATCGCAAATTTTCCGGGATATTCTCAGGTACAGTCCAGTAGTAAATTGTGTGCTGACGAGCAGGGCCTTGCACCTGTACCACACGCTCAGGTTTCCATTCTCCCATGTCGAAGTCATGGGAAACAATGCGTGTGCCTGGTTTGAGTTCTCTTAACAGCTTGGGCCGAAGTTTCACGTTAATATCAGGAAGCAGATAGAGCGTCACTACTGTGGCATCGCTCAAATTAGTCTGAAAAAGGTCTTGTTGTAAAAATCGCACCCGGTCAGCTACACCCGCTTTTTGGGCATTGTCTTTACTTTGCTGAACCAGCTCTGGATTAATGTCTATGCCAGTGCCACGAGTGCCGAATTGTTTTGCTGCGGTAATCACAATTCTCCCATCGCCACTGCCGAGATCGTAGAGTACATCGTCACCTTTGACTTGTCCTACTTTTAGCATTTGGGCTACAACTTCATTTGGCGTGGGTACAAATGGTACATCAGGGGTACGTTCTTGGGTTTGAGGGGTGGGAGTAGGTGCTTGGGCTTGAACATTGGGTTGGGCTTGTGCATCGAATTCTCGTTGTTGGCTACAACCTGCAATCCCCAAGCTGACAATACTCACACTTGCAATTAATAACTTCGTGATTTGTTGCATTTGCATAGCATTTTTCTCCGTTTAAATTATGTGGAAAACTGCTGGCATTTTGGGTAAGGGAAGCATTTTGAGGAGGGATGAACCGCAAAGATGCTATAGAGCAAGGGAGGGAACAGAGGAGAAACTTCAATGTTTCGTCTCTACAGGGGTAAATAGAATTTTGCCGTTCTAATGCCGCCACCGATTCCAGAGCAACATCGGTACACCTGCTATCACTACGCCTACGCCTACAAGCGCCCCAATACCTGTATAGGCAAGGCTGGAATAAAGTAAATAACCGCAGATGAGGCAAAAAAGTATGGGTGTCAGGGGATAGAAAGGGACGTGAAACGGTCGATTTATACTTGGTTCCCGCGCCCGTAAAACTAACAGCGATACACCTGTCAGCAGGAAGAAGAACCAGAAGACAGGGGCGGTGTAGTCTACCATTGTCTTAAAGCCTTCGCGGGTGAGGGTGCCAAGTAAGACTAAGGCTAAAGCGATCGCGCCCTGCACTAACATTGCATTAGTCGGCGTGTTGGTGCGACTTTTCCAGGTTCCCAGGAAGGCGAACAGCCCAAAGTCCTTTCCTAGTGCGTAGTTAGTACGCGCACCTGTAAAAATCGTGGCGTTGATAGCACCCAAGGTAGAAACAGCAATTAGTAAGCTGATAAACCATGCACCAGTTTCGCCAACCGCATTACGCATCAAATCTGCTGCTACGGCTTCGGAACTTGCCATTCCCGCCAGTCCTAACCCTCTGATGTAAGCGAAGTTGATCGCTAAGTATATCGCCGCGATGATACCGATACTCCAAAGTAGCGATCGCACCATGTTTCGTCTGAGATTTTGCAACTCTGCCGAGATATAAGCCGCTTCGTTCCAGCCGCCATAAGACAACAGCACGAAAATCATCGCTAAGCCCCAATTTGTTTGGGATGTCGGTGCAGCAGCCACCTCAGTAACGGGATTTCCAGCAGAAGTGAGTCCGACGACTATAACTAAGAGTAAGCCGAGGATTTTGGCGACTGAAAGCAAATTCTGCGCCCACTTTCCTTGCTGAACGCCGATGATGTTTAAACCTGTCAAACTGACAACTGCGATCGCGGCGTAAAGTGATGGGGAATAATCGCCTAGTCGAAATAACTGGGAAGCATAATCTCCAAACACGAACGCCAAAAGCGCAATTGAACCTGTTTGAATCACTGTCATCCGCGCCCAAGCAAATAGGAAGGCAAGGTTTTTGCCGAAGGCACGCATCAGATAATAGTAATTGCCACCTGCGTGCGGATACGCCGTTGCCAACTCTGCGTAGCACAAAGCGCCGACCAAGGACATTCCGCCGCCCAATAACCAAAGCAAAAGGGCGAATCCTGCACTACCCGCATTGGCAGCAACAAGGGCTGGTGTCTCAAAAATTCCTGCACCGATGACGATGCCAACAATCAGGGCGATCGCGTCTACAAATGCCAGCGTTGGCTTGGGGGAAGCTGCATTGCTCATTACTAAGGCTTGATTTGTCGAGCTATAGTTCGCACGTCTGCTCATGAATTGCACCATCATCCTTAAAGAGCGATCGGTTTTTCAAGTCGCTTTACAATCCGGAGAAAGTGTAACCAACTCCTACTAAAAGTCCCACCTCTGTTTCATCAACAAAACCGACATTCACGGCAGCCGTCGCGGTAAATTGTGATGATAGCGGAACATCTACACCACCAGTAATTAGTGCGCCAATGGTGCTATCGTCACCAGTGGAAATTGCCACACCGCCACCGACATAAGGGGCTACACTAAATCTAGTTTCTTGTACTCCTTGAGTCGGGAAATCGACAGTTACGGGAATCAAAAACATTACATCATCGCCAATCAAAGCAGCGGGACGCAAAGACAAAGTTCTGGTAATTCCAATTTTGCTAATGACAGCAAAGGCACCTTCACTTAAAGTAGTATCGCCGCCAAAACCGATGTTACCAGCCACCCCAATATAACTAGGGCCAGAGCGTGTGGCTCTACCCGGTGTTACATTAACTTGAGCTACTTCAGGAGCAGCCGTTTGATTATTGGTGGCTTCTGGGATTTGAGACTTTGTTGGTTCAGCCCTAAGAGCCGATGCCGAATTGAGAACTGTTTTGTCTACAATTTGCTCTGGTTTTACAACATTATCGGTATTTATTGTTGTTTGTTCAGGATTCAGAGCAATGTCAATTTGAGCTTTGTTAGACTCTGCTGATGCAGTGGATTCTTGCATATTCTCTGGCAATTCTGTCTGAGTGGCAACAGAATCAACTTTTTGTTCAACAAAATCCGGATCTTGGTCTGATTTGAGCGGTGCCGCCTCTAGATTTTCAGCGGGTGAGGTAGCGATCGCATCCGTCTTTGGGGTGAAATCGCTAGTTTCAGCTAAAGCTGCAAAACCACTACCAACAACAGCTAGAGCTGTCAGACTGATTACGGAAGCAGTGCGTCTGAAATACATAATACTTTTAGTGAATCCTGAAACAAAAGTGTGTTAAAAAAAACCTTACCCAATCAGGAACGTGAGGGGAAATTGCTGGAGAAACCAGCACCCTCGCGTTCCTGATTGGGTAGGCAATCTCCAATTCCTGCTATTTTTAAGTGTTAAAAACAAATGTGACTAGAAAGTGACAGAGGATTAGGAATTTAATTTGAGCGGCAGTTCGATTTGAAAAGTTGACCCTTGCCCGACGACACTGGAGACATAGATCCTACCCTTGTGTGCTGCGACAATTTGTTGAGCGATCGCTAACCCCAAACCAAAACCACCTTTAGCGCGAGAGCGATCGCTATCCGCCCGATAAAACCGTTCAAAAATATGGGGCAAATCCGCAGAGGAAATTCCAATACCAGTGTCGGAAACTTGAATAATAGCCAGACGCGATCGCGTAAACAGTTGCAGTTGAACTTGACCACCAGCCGGAGTATATTTACAAGCATTACTCAGCAGGTTCATCACCGCCTGCCGTAATAAATCTGCATCCGCTTGCACCTCCACACTTTTAGTCAGTAAATTACTAGCGAAATTAAGATTTTGTGCTGCGGCTTGCGTTGCATAGTTGTCTGCTAGATCCTGTAGCAAAATAGTTAGATCAATCTCTTTGACACATTCAGGGGACAATGACCCATCATTACGAGCCAAAAACAGCAGATTACTAACCAGAGAACTCATTGATTTAGTAACATCAACAACCTTCTCTAACCGAAGACGTTGCTGTGAATTATCATCAGACAGCAACCCAACTTGTGCATTAGTCAAAATCGCCGCCAAAGGTGTCCGCAACTCATGAGAAGCATTCGCTGTGAAACGTTGTAGTTGGTCATAAGTCTGGCGAATCGGTCGCATCGCCAGTCCCCCCAAAAACCAACCAGCGAGGCTAATTATCCCCAAAGTGACAGGAACCGCCAGCGTTAAAAATAGCCGAAAATTATCCAGCTTAGCTTGACTGGACAATAGCCCAGTTGCAACCTGGAGATAACCAATTAATACACCCTTCTCGTAAACGGGTAGCGTTACCTGACGCAGCCAGGATTTAGTACCTATTCCCAATATTTGGTCGTTGGCAATTTTGATTGTTTCAAATTCAGATGTCAGTCTCAGATGCTTTGTGGGAGGTATGCCAAAAAATTGCACCAGTTGCCCTTGAGCATCGTACCAACGCGCATACACCAGTTCACTATCCTGTGGCTGTAGGTTATTTCCCAACAGCGGCACATTTTCTAAATCTACCTCCCACTTACCATCGCGACGCTCATAATTCACGCTGGCTGCCATCACTTTAGTTTGTTTGTAAAGTAATTGATCTAGAGCTAAGAGCGTATCTGCAACTTCCAGATGGTAGACCAGTCCCGCAAAGACAACCAAAATACTCCCCATTGATAGGGTGAACCAACGAGCCAAATTGCGACGGCTACGACCAAACATGAAAAATGAGGGGATTGGGGATTGGGAATTGGGAATTGGGAATTGGGGATTGGGGATTGGGAAAAAGTCTTACCTAGTCCTTAGTTCCTCGTCCCCAATTCCCAGCCCCCAGCCCCTTCATTTTTTACTTGCGGAAGAATTGATACGATAGCCCATACCATATACTGTTTCAATCCAGTCGGCTGCACCAAGTAACTGCAAGCGTTGCCGCAGCCTGCGGACTAGGGTGGTTACAGCGTTGCTTTCCGGTTCTGTACCCCACTCCCATAAAGCTTGTTCAATCTGGTCGCGAGTTAAGACTTGATGAGGGTGACGTAGCAGGTACTCTAGCAACTGAAACTCGCGGGCTGATAATTGGACAGTTGTCTGTTCTCGTTCCACTGTCAGGCTATTTAGGTGGAGTTGTAAATCTTCCATGCGAAGGATATCTCCTTGCCAAAGTGGCGATCGCCTTCCCAATGCCCGCACCCGCGCCAACAGTTCTACAATATCTGTGGGTTTAACTAGATAGTCATCGGCACCAGCATCCAAACCCGTAACTTTATCTGGCGTGGTGTCTTTGGCAGTTAGCATCAACACAGGTGCGGTTTTACCTAAGCGTCGGTACTGGCGACAAAGGCTCAACCCACTAACTTTCGGTAACATCCAGTCTAAGATTAACAAGTCATAGTCTTTTTGAGACAGCAGCCATTGGGCAATTTCCCCATCTTCAATACCATCAACAATATGCCCAGCTTGCAACAAAGCAGCGTGCAGTGGTTCTAATTGTGCCGGGTCGTCTTCTACCAATAAGATTTTCATAAAGAGCTTTAGTGAAAAGTCTGTGCAAAAGAATCACCTACTATGTTGTTCAGGGTAAAGAAATTTATGACCTCAGTACGTCTTCCACCAGTCATAATTTAAGCAAACGCACAAGAAAACAAACTGTTTTCGGTGAATATTCTTTTTCTTTTACTTTTTCACCTCTCGCCCCCTATCCCCTCTCCCTATGTCCTCGCCCCGCTGGTTACAAAAATTGCATTCTTTAGGGCTAGAATTTTGGTTGTCTTTACCCTTGTTGGGAATTGCTTTTTGGGTTGGGGGTGGGATATTGACAGACAAGGTATTGAGTCGTCCCTACAGGACAGTAGACAAGCTGCAAGCTGATACACAACTAGAGGTGCAGCTTTCGGTAACAGTGCTAGTAATCAAAGCTGAAATTAAAAAGAGTGAAGGGTTTACCAGAGTACAGGTTAAAACCACAGATTCTGCACTCAAAAAGTTGGAATTTGAGTTTCCGGTGACAGATTTAAGCGGGGTGGAAGCGATGATTGCTCAAGAACTAAAATTGTCTCGTGAAGATGTTAGGAAGCTGGTGCGTTATCAAGTGAAATACTAAGTCAAGTAGGTTGGGTTGAGGTGAGCGTTACCCAACACTAATATTAGTAGGTTAGGTTGAGCGATAGCGAAAACCAACCTACAGTTTTTCCTAACCGAGAAGTATTGTATTAAGAGTGAGTTCCCCGACAGGGAGACAAAAATAGCTAGTAGGATACTCGTTCCTAGCTAGAGGCTAGGATTGCTATATACACCCATAAGTTTTGTTTGTCTGGGGCTAAACATGCCTAATGATGAATAATTTGATGCAGCTGATCTGCTTCTTCTAATATTTTTTCAACTCCACCTTCGGCAATTCCTCTAACATAGTTGATTTTGATTTCTTCTAACATATCTACAAGTAAGGATTGAATTTCTTGAAGGTTATGTTTTTTCTGTAACTCCTTCTCTAAAGCATCTCGAAAGTTTTTGAGAAGACGGCTGGATAGTTCTCCCACAACTGGATCTTCAAGAGCTTTTTTCAGATTACTGTATGTTGACTGAGATAAATCTTTCGCCAATCTCTCAGTAAACTGAGTAGGAAGTTGATTCAGTCCAGGGATATTCTGAAGTTGTTGGTAAACTGGGGATTGATTTAGGGTACTTTTAAGAGTGTGATGCACTAATGCTTCTATGTCAGGCTGGATTTGGGGTAGAACATCATAGACGCTGAGATTGACTAGACGGGTAGCGATCGCTTTCACCTCATCTGTATTATTTACCTGAATATAAGGGCGGCGAGTTTCCGGATGCAATAGCCAGCGTGCAACATCACCCCGCCCAATTGACTCTTGCATTTGAGCTATTAATCGGATGCCTACAATTTCAGTTATTTCCTCAGCAAAATTAGCAACCAAATCATGATTAATTTCTCTTCTTACAAGCTCTAAATTTAATAAATCAGCTTGGTGAAGGCGAAGTGTTACAGGAATGACTCGTAGCCACCGCAAAAAGGGAAGTAGCAAGAAAATATCATACCATCGCCGCAGCATTCCTTTTAACCAATTTAACCCAGGAGAACGGCGACTGATAGAAAAAGTCCGAATTAAAAAGTCTAGAGCAAATACAATAACAAACGGCAAGTCAATCTGCCAGAAATTATCAATAAATTTCCCATTTGTTCCAATATTGCGATAGTAGTTAGTCTGAATTAGGGGACGAGTTTTGGTATTGAAAAAATTCAGCTCTTCTTGCCAACCTGCTTGGGATAGATATTCTTGACTCCAAAACAAGGCAAAGGCTTTATGGGAGGACTTTATGTGAACGCGATCGCGTATCTGATTTTTAATCTTTTCCAAAATGCCACTTTTATTCGCCACCGCAAACGGATTATCCTCAATCATTTCATTGCTGAGGCTACGCAATTCCTGTAATAAGTTTTCTACCGGAGACGACTGCAATCCATTTTGCAAAACTTGTGTTTCAAGTTCATCCACCTTATTGAGGTAGTTCTGCGTTTCTCGGTGCGGTTCAATACCTTTGATGGGGTCGTAAACTTGGATAATACTTGCCCAGTGGTGAAGATAAAAATCGCGCCAAGACACATAGCTTAGGTCAAATATGACAAAGCAGAAATTTACCAAGGCAATGATGGCGATTAATTTTACCAGCCAGCGATTCCGAGTTTGATCGGGCTTAGTTATAGCCGATTTCGTTGTCATGATTTAAGTGATTCATCAAAACTAAGTAAGGCTAAACGAGTAGGGTTTTCTATTAGGTCATTCGCAACTAAAAAACCTGCAATAGTCCACGTTTGATAATTCTTTGATTCCTTCCCAATCAATCGAGCATTCTTGCTATCGTAGTATTCCGGCCACCGATCCTGGCTTAAGCGATTTTGGGCAAGATCAAAGGCTTTCTGGGCAAGCTCTATCCTACCCGTTTTCAGAGCCGCCGCCGTTAGGAAACAAAGTAAAACAGGCCAATTACCGCCATTATGATATGACCAAGGTGTATTTTTAGGATCGCAACCCGTGATGATTCGCCACTCCTCACCGTCAAGCGCGGGGAAACAGATTTTCATTGGCATATATCCTACCAGATCGTCCCAACGTTGCTCGATTAAATTCATAATGCTTTGCGATTCCTTTTCGCTGGCTAGAGAGGTGACAATTGCCATCAGGTTTCCCAGAGCAAAAAACCGAAAATCCATCCTTCCAGGACCAAGATTACCTGCTAGATAACCTCCAGTTTGTGGTAGCCATTCAGTTAACCAGCCAGGAATAGATTGGGCATAAATATTAAATCTATTTGCTACTTTTTTACCAAACTCATCGCCCTTATAGCGATAAATTTCATTTAAGCGCTTGAGGTCAAGCCAGTAATATTCTCGAACATGGTAAGTAAGGGTTTGCAACCGCTGATTAAGACTATTGATGCAGGAATTATTGCTATCATTTGGTAGGAGCAGTTCACCAGCCGCACGTAAAGCTGCATAAAACAGCACCTGGATTTCTAAAGGATGTTCGTAGACACCCATACGGCGGTCAATCATAAAAGCTCCATCGGGAACTAACATCGTTGGGTACATCGCAAATCGATGAACTAAACAGAGTTCCAAAATCAATCTAATTCCTTCTTGGAATTCAGGTTGATGAGCAAAAGAAATATCGCCTGTGGCTTTCACATAAGCACGTAATAAGAGAATCCACCACAAGCAGGAATCAACAGGCGGAACTCTAGCGATCGCATCTTCCCCAAAATCAGCAGTTAAATAATATTCGCCATTTTGTCTTGTCTCAACTTTGAAGCTGGCTGGCATCAATCCTGGACCTGGCTTAAAAGAGTCCATTTGTGGTTCGTGACTCTGCAAAGCTAAAGTTGCCAGCAAAAAATTGCGGACAATTTCCGGCTTCCCGGCAATCAAAAAAGCCAGCGCTGAAGAGACAAAATCTCGAACAAAACACTGATCGTAATTTAGCGCCTCCGACTCAGGATCGTTAGCGGCTATCATGCCAATCGGACGACCATCATAATAAACAATAGACTTTTCAAGCCTTTCCCAAGCTTCTTTCAATAGTTCGCTTTTGGTATTCATCAATTACTTAACCTTTTTTTATCGTAGAAAACATATACCGTAAGCATCCTAGGAAAAATGCCTGAAAGCTAAATTCAAGGTGTTGCAGCGTTGCTAGATAACCCTCTACTCGTTCTATCCTTTGTTGCTCCGGTTGCTGTGCTATACCGGGGAAGACCATAGCCAGTAGGAACCCCAATAATAACCCGCCTGGGTTTGTTCTTGCTTTCACGGTATCTTTCTGATGCGTCTTTTCTTTATTGTTGAAAAATAAGGCTTAAGTTCAAATTTTATTACTTTCAATTGAAGCGTAATATCAGAGTTTACAGTAAAGCATTCAAGAGGCGATCGCATCTTGCTAATGGAGGAACGATTGCTTTGAATGTTACTGAGCAACTATGCCAATAGTTAGAGTTAAGAGTCGTTATAAACTGGGACAATCCTTGTGAGGAGAAATGGAAAGATGTCTGTCTCGTTAGGTAATTCCCCAGTCATTAATGGAACGATTATAAGTGTCTACTCAGCTGTCTTTACATCGGTTATTGTGATTGAAGTTCCGGATTCGATCGCGATCGCTCAACCCTAAGTTGATGAAACTACGCCGCCCAATGAATGAGCCAGAAAATCCGTTATTTGACGAGTAACAGGACGCTAACGACCCAATTCCCTCAGTTTCCCAGCTATATGACCTACAACCTGCTGATTGGGCTTTTCAAGCTTTAAAATCCTTGAATCAGCGGTAGGGTGGCATTGCTGGTTATCCGGATAACACTTACCTCGGTAATCAAGTGCTGAGTCGCTACGAATTGGCCGCTGGTTCAAATGGTTGCTTAAACACAATTAATCAGCAGCTTGGGATGCTTTTAGAACTTTCTTTATAAGACATCGCTACTCTTAAACAATGGTGATATTTTTGTTAGTACAATTATGATATTATTTAACTTTTAACCCATTTCAATAAGTCCCAATGTCGGGTAAAGGGTATAAACAAGCGCGATCGCGTCTCTAGGTAAACCCCATCTAGAATCGAAAATCGCATAACTCTGAATTTTAAGTCAATCTATCGATAGAGATAGCACTAATTATATTTGGGTAAACTTCTAATAGTGACCTTCTGAGTAGTCAATCTTGAGGAAGGCACAGGAATTTTGTCTAACTAAAGCTTCCACCCATCGTCAATTTGAAGTCGATTTCTGGGAATAGGGTGGGCAAAATCTCAATGGACATAAATCATTTGTTAGGTGCTTTTTACCAGAGGTAAAAGATATGTATCATAATGAATTTTTAAAAGAATATGCAGCACTTAATGAAGCAACATTAAGTGAAGAAAGAGTCAATGAGACACAATCCGATGTGGTCTCCCCGCCGGATTTGATATTTTGGAGTCCCATTGGCTTTGTCGTAGGCTGGGCAGTTCTTTATTTTATGCTGTCAAAAATTGGGATGGCTGCACGAGATGAAATTGCTGTTAACATAAAGCGCTTACATCAAGCTCCGTGTAATAAATGTCAATTTTATTCAAACAACCATTATCTAAAGTGTGCTATACACCCTTCTACTGTTCTCACTGAAAAAGCGATCGGTTGCTGTGATTATTCCCCAAAATAGCAAACCTTTCAGCTAATATAAAGCGGCATCACCAGAAAACATAGGCGATGAAAAATTTGCCTATGTTTTTTGTCACTCCTTTATTTTCATTCAGCAATGGCTGGTCAAAAGTGGCGTTCTCTCATCTCAAAGACGCGCCGTAATATCGACTTCATCAAGCCGGGAAACAACTGATAGGCTGTTTTCGATAGTTTAGTTGTGCCAACAAGTACATCAGACCGTTGATGCTTAAGTGCCTTCCAAATTGCCTGAGCCACATCTTCAGGATTCTCTAGCACGGGACTATTTAGCGCTTTATCCACCAGTTGATAACGAGCGCTAGCAGTCTCCTCATTTTTACCGCGAAAGATTGCTCGCTCTGTTAGACGAGTGCTGATAAAATTTGGATAAATTCCACAAACCTGAATACCCTTGGGTGATAATTCTGCGTGCAGCGATTTGGTCAGCCCAGTAATAGCATATTTGCTAGTCGTGTAAGGTATTTGGTAAGGAATCGGCACGATCCCACCGATAGAACTGACGTTAATAATTGTTCCGGTATGCCGCTCCAGGGAATGGGGCAAAAGTGCATGAATTGTGTGAATATAGCCCCAAACATTCGTGTCTATGACCCAATACAGTTCAGTTAAGGAATATAGTGGAGACTGTTCTCAATAAGAACAAGAAAAGTAACCTAGGAGTAAGGCTTCCAACACCTCTGAATTCTTCATTCATCACTAACTGAACCGTATTGGTCTATGACCTGCTGCCAATCACTAAGCAGGAACTCCTCCACAGGGCCTAATGTAAAAATTCCTGCATTGTTGATCAGCACATCAATATGACCAAAATGAGCGATCGCTTTCTCAACCAAATTGTTCACCTGTTCGGGATATCGAACATCCGTGGAAATGGCGATCGCTTCTCGACCAAGCGATCGCACCTCAGAAGCGACAGCTTCTAAACGGTCAATTTGACGAGCCGCCAGTATAATGTCATAGCCTTGACGGGCAAACAAAAGCGTTGTTGCTTTGCCGATGCCTTGAGAAGCACCTGTAATCAATACCGTGTCAGCCATATTATTCTTTAATGAGAATGCTGTCTTCCTCTATAGAGTAAGTTCCGCATTGCCCGGTCTCCACTGTCTTAGGAATTATTCAACATAAATCTGACGGTTCATGTGAATTTTTTTTCCAAAAGCACAATACTTGCTTGAACGTACTTGAGGACTAATTAAATAAATCTCCTGGAGAAAACTGCGATCGCATAAACAATTGCGTAATGTAATAAGTGTTACCTTCCCGCCAAACCCCGATACCAGTCTCAGCGTATTCTGAACGCAGAATATTCGCACGATGTCCAGGGCTATCCATCCAGCCTTTCACTGCTAACGGCACTGGTTGGGGAGCGTTGGTACTCTTAAACAAATTCTCTCCCACTACCCAGTAAAAAATTCCCCCAGCACGCACCCGTTGAGACAGGGTACTCCCCCCCGGACTAACGTGGCTGAAGAAGTTTTCACGAGCCATTTGCTGGCTGTAGTTGCGTGCAACCTGTGCTAATTTTTCGTTATTTTTAAGTTGATTCAAGCCATTTTGCTGACGAATTTCGTTGATACGCTGACGGACTTGCGCTTCATCCCGTGCAGTGGCAGGTGATTGAGCTACGCTGTTGGGTAATGGCGGTTTTTCGGTTACGTCCTGCCCAGGTAAGCGCGGTAAAAAATCGATGACAGGTTGGCACCCTGCCACAATTAAAGCGATGAACGCGCCGGATATCACAGCTAGTCGCTGACGAATTATTTTCACACTCAAACTGTTGGCAGGCATACTCTTTGTTAACTACCGTTGAAATAAGCGATCGCGCTTATGGGAAGCATTCTCCTTAATTACATGGTAAATAAGATTTTGCAACTACCGCATTTATTTTCTCAGCCTTGGGAGTATTAGATATTCTCGATAAGTGGCAAAATGCTCCTGCTTAAAAGTTATCCTATTGGCTGGCGCGGAAAGTGGATAACTAACATAGAAATATCTGCACGACTACGCGCGATCGCTTCAGGCGCAATTCCTACGGCTGGCAAACCAAATCTATCCGGATGGCTCCCACCAGTTAATATTAATAAATCATCCGTTTCCAGCATTCGAGAAACCTTTCCCACAAAGTTTCCCTGCACTCGCACAATTGGAACTTCTGGGCCAAATCCAGTTACTTCTAAATTTGAATTTGAGGAACGCCCAAAAGTTGTCGTTACCTGTAACAATTGCAGTGATGCCTTTAGTTCCACGGAAAGAGTTCGTGCCAGCTTCTCCGCTTGCCCAAATTGAGAGGATAATATTTCTCTTTCAGTGAATGCTAAAAATACCCGTTTTGTATTCTCAATTGGGTGAGAAAATCGGGCGACTAACACTGGCACTGTTGCTCGACGCACTACATTATCAATTACACCGCCGAAGAAATTATCTCGATAGTTAGAATACCCTTTCCAACCACAAACGATTAAATTAGCATTACGCTCTTGGGCAGCTCGTATAATTCCCTTATCAACTGAGTCATCCACTCTGCCAATTGGCTCAACTGAGGTTACAGAAGCATGAGCAATAGTTTCTGCTGCCGCTAATAACTGTATTTGCTGCGCCTTGGCATCAGCTGAAATTGGCCCCAGATTGTCAGTTAAAATGTGAAGCGGTAGTAAAGTTCCCCCAGCATTTTTAGTCAAAATCAGAGCAAGTTGCAATAGATTATCTTCAGTGTTGGGGTTAGCTACGGGAACTAAAATGCGATCGCCTAACTGCTGTTTTCCTCCGCTAGCCGGACTTGCTACCTCTGGGTTCATATCTCGCCCCCAACGGGCAGTAACCCAAGGCGAAGCAATACAGGTAAACAAAATCATGGCAATAATGCCATTAACAGTGACCTGATCCACCAATTTAATTTGGTAAGCTACCGTAACCGCTGCTAAAGTCGATGCAGCTTGGGCAACGGAAAGGCCAAACATTACCATAACTCCGGGAAACTTGAAGCCGAAAATTTTACCAGATCCCCAAGCTGCGGCAAATTTACTAACTATTTCCGCCAAAATCATTACTGCGGCTACTAATAGCGATCGCGGTTCGCTAACTAATATCCCTGGATTAATCAACATCCCTACCGAAATCAGAAAAAATGGCACAAACAAGGTATTGCCAATAAACTGAATTCGATTCATTAGCGGACTAAGTTGGGGAATGATTTGAGTAATCGCAATTCCCGCTAAAAATGCCCCAATAATCGGCTCAATATCAATTAATTCAGCCGCATAAGATACCACGAATAAAGTTGCTAATACAAAAGTAAATTCTGCCCCTTCATCGTTACCAAAACGCCGGAAAAACCAACGACCAATTTTAGGAACTCCCCATAAAGTTGCAAAGGTATAAATGCTTAAAGCCGGAATCAGAAATAGCCAAAAACTAAGGTTGAGGCTGCCTTGGTGAGCTTTAACAACAACGGCTAGAACCAGAAGCGCTAACACATTAGTAATTAAAGTTCCTCCCAAAGTTGCGGTCACAACCTGAGTTCGCATAATTCCCAATTTTGTAACTACTGGCAATGCCAAAAGTGTATGGGAAGCAAAACAAGAAGCAACCAATATTGCTGCTAAAAAACTGTATCCTAAAAGCAGCATGGCAGCTGTACCCAATACCATCGGCAAAGCAAAGGTTGCTATTCCAAATATGGCTGCTTTATCTGCGTTGTATTTCAAATCGTCTAGGCTGGTTTCGAGTCCAGCCATAAACATAAGAAATAGCAATCCGACGGTGCCTAATAAAATGATGGTGCTATCTCGTTCTAAAACACCTAATCCATACGGCCCTACAACCACTCCGGCAAGGATTAAGCCGACAATTCCAGGTAGTTTAATCCGCTCAAATAATAGCGGTGCAACTAGCATAATTGCCATAATGGTCAGGAAAACTGGAACCGGATCGGTAATCGGGCCAGAGAACACTGAGGGAGTCAAAAACTCAGTAAGCGATCGCCGCCAGTTTTCCAGGTTGATCAAAATATTTCCCATAAATTTTCTAATTAGTTTTTACTTACAAACACTTGTCATGTATACAAAGTTAGATGTATAAGCATCTCTCTGGGACTATTTTTTGCAACAACAAACGTCCAGATTACCAAAAGTCTTACCGCAAAATTTACATCTGAGGTTAGATTGATTGATTGCATAGAACTTAACTATATAGGTAGACATAATTAAACTAAATATCTGCTCCATGTTGGGCCCTTGGAACCGCACCCAACAAACCCATGCCTACAAATAATTAGATACATCTACTTACCTGAACTAATCCCTACCCTAACTTGCTTAGATTGGATTTGCAGCATTGCTGTCATCTTGTTGTCATATTTGTTTGCCAAGATGTAAAAATCTGGGGATATTCATAAGTAGGCAATAAACCCTAGCCGTGTAATTTTTCATTAAACTGCTAGGGCAAGCATCTTGGAGCAAACAATATGATAGCAATAGCCAAAGAAAAACTGCTGGAACAACAGTGGCACCATTTGCCTGCGCCGGAAATTAGTAGTGAGTTAAACAGTAATTTAGAAACAGGTTTAGCATCTGCTGAAGTAGCAAAAAGGCAGGAGCAGTTTGGCTCTAACGAACTCAAAGGTAAAGCCGGGAAAAGCCCTTTGGTGAGATTTCTTTTGCAGTTTAATCAACCGCTGCTGTACATTTTGCTAATTGCTGGTGCGATTAAAGCATTCTTGGGAGAGTGGGTAAATGCTTGGGTGATTTGGGGCGTTACGCTAATTAACGCCATCATTGGTTTTGTTCAGGAATCCAAAGCCGAGAGCGCGATCGCTGCCTTAGCTTCCTCAGTAAAAACAGACACAAATATCATCCGCAACTCATCAAAAGTACAAGTTCCTTCTACTGAGTTAGTACCAGGCGATATTGTACTACTCACCTCTGGGGACAAAGTGCCAGCGGATTTGCGTCTCGTACAAGCGCGTAACTTGCAAATCAATGAATCAGCCCTCACAGGCGAGTCAGTTGCTGTTGAAAAAGACACTCAACCAATCCAGAAAGACGCACCTCTGGCAGAGCGAACCAACATGGCTTATGCTGGCAGCTTTGTAACATCTGGCACCGGACGCGGTATTGTGGTTGCTATTGGAGAGGCGACAGAAACCGGGCGCATTTCCCAGTTAATGGATCGAGGAACGAATCTAACAACTCCGTTAACCCGCAAATTTGATAAATTCAGTCGAAAATTACTGTATATCATTCTGGGGATAGCCACACTAACGTTTGTGATAGGGCTGGGGTATGGCAACTCGTGGGTGGCAATGTTTGAAGCTGCCGTAGCCTTGGCTGTGAGTGCGATTCCCGAAGGATTACCAGCAGTTGTAACAGTGACGCTGGCGATTGGCGTTTCCCGCATGGCTCGCCGTCATGCGATCGTCCGTAAGTTGCCTGCGGTGGAAACTTTGGGCGGTGCTACAGTCATTTGTTCTGATAAAACTGGCACTCTAACTGAAAATCAAATGACGGTTCAAGCTATCTATGCAGGAGGTGAGAATTATACAGTTAGCGGTGGTGGGTATGTTCCAGAAGGGGAAATTTTCTTACATGAAAAGCCAGTTAATTTAAAAGATTTCTCTGGACTTCAGGAATGTTTAAAAGCTGGAATTTTATGCAATGATTCGAGACTGGAAACAAAGGATGGGCAATGGAGTGTTATTGGCGATCCAACTGAGGGAGCATTAATTGCTCTCGCTAAGAAAGTAGGATTTTCTGAGGAAAATGTAGAACGGGAAATGCCCAGATTGGATGTTATCCCGTTTGAGTCAGAGTTTCAGTACATGGCAACCTTACATAAGGAACCTGGAGAGGTTGCTCAATCCAAAAGTCAAAATCAAAAATCAAAAATTGTCTATGTTAAAGGTTCAGTAGAAGCAATTCTTAATCGCTCTGAACAGATGTTGGATGCACGAGGAAATCTTACACCTGTTGATAAAAATGCTGTACATCAGGAAGTTGATGCAATGGCAACCGAGGGGTTACGGGTGCTGGCTTTTGCTAAGAAAAATGTCGATGTTAATCAGAATTCTTTAGAGCATACAGATATTGAAAATAATCTGATTTTTATCGGATTGCAAGGCATGATCGATCCGCCTCGAAGCGAAGCTATAAAAGCTGTGCAAGCCTGTCAAGAAGCGGGTATTCAGGTAAAGATGATTACGGGCGATCATGCAGTCACCGCACAAGCGATCGCTTCTCGCATGGGATTTAACAAAGATCGGGAAGTTCTGGCTTTCACCGGGCAAGAACTCACCCAAATGAATGAACAAGAATTGGCAAATGCGGTAGAAGATGGAGCCGTGTTTGCCCGTGTCGCCCCAGAACAGAAACTTCGTCTCGTTGAAGCCTTACAATCCAAAGGTGAAATTGTCGCCATGACAGGGGATGGTGTCAACGATGCACCCGCACTCAAACAAGCAGATATTGGAATTGCAATGGGGGGTGCTGGGACTGAGGTGGCGAAAGAAGCCGCTGACATGATCTTGACCGATGATAACTTTGCCTCGATAGAAGCTGCTGTTGAGGAAGGTCGTACAGTTTACCGCAATCTAATGAAAGCGATCGCTTTCATTCTTCCAGTAAATGGTGGGGAATCGATGACGATTTTGCTCAGCGTGTTATTAGCTAGAGAATTGCCCATCTTATCTTTACAAGTTCTCTGGCTAAATATGGTGAATTCCATCACCATGACTGTTCCCTTAGCTTTTGAGCCTCCATCTGGGCGGGTGATGCAACAACCCCCGCGCCACCCCAATGAACCCTTGCTTTCGCGTCGTTTATTACAGCGAATTCTGGTAATTTCTGCCTTTAACTGGATTGTTATTTTTGGCGTATTTGAATGGATACGGCAAACTACGGGAAATCTCGCTTTAGCCCGCACGATGGCAATCCAAGCTTTAGTAGCTGGTAGAATCTTTTATCTATTAAGCATTAGCAAACTCGGAAGCTCTATCATTGAGAAAATCAGTGGGAGAATTCAACAAATTAGCGATGCTCCAGCTATTCTTATTGGGATTATCTGCACTGTAATTTTGCAGATAATCTTCAGTCAGTGGAGCCTGATGAATAACTTATTCTATACAGCACCACTGAACATAAATCAATGGCTAATTTGCCTGTTGGTGGGTTTGCCAATGATTGCAGTAGCGTCCTTAGTTAATCGCTTTGACCCTCCTAACTAAGTCAGATGGAATACCCAAATGCTACGCCTTAACTAACCTACGCGGAATCCCCTCACCTTATCCGAACGGTGGATAACTGTAGTAGCAAGTAGGTGGGATTGAGGTAACGAAACCCAACGCTAATAGGAGGTTTGTTGGGTTTCGCTATTGCACGGGTCTAACCTACAATCCTCAAGAAAAATCGCTAAATTTGTGCTGAATATACTGGATAAATGGTTCAATGCTCAACTCTTTGCCAGTGACGCGCTCAACCAGTTCAGCAGCTGTATATTTGCTACCGTGCTGGTAGATATTTTCTTTGAGCCAATTGTGCAAAGTGTGGCAATTTCCTTGCTCAATTTGGGTGGGAATTTCTGGATTAGCTTTGAGTGCGGCTGCAAAAAATTGGGCGCTCATAATGTTGCCAAGGGTGTATCCTTGGAACATTCCCCCGATCGTGCCAGTGTACCAGTGGACATCTTGCATCACGCCTTCGCTGTCGTTTTTCGGAACAACACCGAGGTCGGATTTGTAACGCTGGTTCCAAGCTTCGGGAAGGTCGCGCACTGCGAGTTTACCTTCTAAGAGTTCCAGTTCTAAATCGAAGCGAATCATAACGTGCAAGTTATACGTTACTTCGTCAGAATCGGTGCGGATAAGCGATCGCGAAACTTTATTAATCGCCCGGTAAAATGTCTCTAGGGAAACATCACCGAGTTGATGGGGAAAAACCTCTTGCAGTTGCGGATAGAAGAACTTCCAGAAGTTGCGGCTGCGTCCCACCTGATTTTCCCACAGTCGAGATTGACTCTCATGCACACCGGATGAGGTTCCTCCAGCTAGGGGTGTCCCTTCATACTTAGGGTTGATACCTTGCTCGTACAATGCGTGTCCCATCTCGTGGATGGTGCTAAACAGTCCCTCATTCAGATCGTTTTCTCTGATCCGGGTAGTAATTCGCACATCTCCAATCGAGAAATTTGTCATAAACGGGTGCAGCGTCTTATCTTGTCGCCCCCGATTAAAGTCAAAGCCTAACTGTTCAATTAACTTGAGGCTAAAATCTAGCTGTTCTGCTTCCGAGAAACTTTGGCGTAAGCAAGTATCATCAGCTACAGGTTGGGAAACAATCGCCTCGACAATAGGAACCAGTTTTTCGCGCAATTGGGAAAAAAGCGATCGCATACTCGTTGCTTTCATCCCGTAATCAGCACCATCAATCAGCGGATCGGCGATATGGTCGTAGCCTGGGAAAAAGTTAGCATATTCCTGACATATTTCCAGTGTCTTTTCCAGATAAGGCTGCACGGCGGCAAAGTTATTTTCGCTACGAGCGATTGCCCAAGCGTTATAAGATGCGGTTCGATGCAGAGACATTTTTGCCATAAAATCAGCTGGCACTCGCACTGCGCGATCGTAGTTGCGCCTAGTGATGCGAATCAGGCTGGCTTCATCAGAATCGTAGGGCAAACTCTCCTCGTAGGAGAGTAAATCTGACAACAGTTGCCCTATAGTTGGATCGCTAAACTTAGTGTGGGCAATCTGTTGCAGAGTAGCCATTTGACGACCCCTTGCAGCTGCGCCACCAGGAGGCATATAAGTAGCTTGATCCCAGTAAAGTAACGAAGCAGCTGAGTAAATGTCGTCAACTTCGGTGAGGAGAGTTTTTAGTTCTTGAAGTTTAGGGTGAGTCTTTTGGAGAGTTTGCATGATTAGCTGAGGTATGCTTGTTTTGTATAATGTGACGCAGAAGAGCCAAGCTCAGACCAGCACCCCGTCTCGATTGTTGCTATCCTGTAGACTGCTATTTTGACACATTTTTCTGAGTTAGACAGCACTATTATCGCTGCAACAGTATTTCCTAAATTATTTTTTAGCATTAAAGGTTTAATTTTCTAACTTTCATAAATTATGATAAATTTAATTAAACCATCTTTATGAAAAACGAATAACCTATCTGATTTTCTATCATAACAAGTTTTAGATAACCTGGCTTTTCTTATAGCTGACAACAGACAAAAAGAAACAATCAACAAACGTAGTGTAGCTAGAGAATGCGGATTGTTTCTTTTTTAGCTTTACGTTTTAATTTTTAATTATACTAGGCATCTTTTAGCTAACCTAGAAATAAAAAGAGAAAATTCTATTTCTTGCGGCTTGATATCCCTAAGCCCTATATTACCCCTTAATGTCTCCAATCAAAAGCTGAAATCGCTTATTTTTACGCAGACAATCTAAATCTGGATCGGTTTTAGCCGCAGGTAGATATTTAGCACGATTTAATTGAATTGCTTGTTGCAAATAATCGACGGCTAATGTGACTTTTCCCTGCAAAGCATAACAGTAACCTTTGTTGTAAATTCCGTTAGCATGATTGGGATTAACTTCTAATGATTTATCGATACTTGTCATCGCATCTTTATACTTACCCAATTTTGTCAGGGCATAACCGCGATTATCCCAAGCTTCATAATTATTTGGGTCGCATTGTACAGATTTGTCGTAACAGGCGATCGCTTCCTTTATTCGCCCCAATCTCCGCAGCACTAAACCACGATTGTTCCAGGTGTGAGTCTCGTTTGGATCTATTTGTAGGGCTTTATCGTAGCAGGCGATCGCTTCTTGCTGGCGACCTAACTTAGACACTACCGTACCTTTGTTAGTCCAAGCACTTGTATGGTTTGGCTTGATTTCTATGGCTTTGTCATAAGCCGCGATCGCATCTTCATCGCCGCCCGAAACCATAAAACAGCAGCCCAAATTATACCATACTTCCGGGTCATCAGGATTAATTTTTAACGCTCTTTTATAACTAGAGATTGCCCGTTGATGTTTGCCTAAATTAACCAGCGCATTGCCGCGATTGCTGTGAGCTTTGTAATAATTAGGATTGATTTTTGTAGCTCTGTCATAGCAAGCGATCGCTTCTGGATTTCGCCCCAACATGGCTAGAGCATTACCTTTATTTGCCCAAGCTTCGTAATTGTCTGGTTGAATCTCCAGTAATCTGTCATAGTTAGCGATCGCTTTCTCATGCTGCCCCCATTCATCCAGTGCAATACCTCTGTTTAGCCATATACGAATATCATTTGGATTAAACTCAAGCGCCCTGTCAAAGCTATCAATCGATTCTTGATAACGTTTTAAATGTCCCAGTGCCAGCGCCCGACAAGCCCAGGCATCTGCATGATAAGATACTAGCTGAATTACTTGGTTAAAATAAGTAAGCGCAACTTCAAAGTTTTTTGCCTCTAAATAAGCTAAACCTTGACTAAAAAGATTTTTAGCTTCTTCTATGTAGTTTGTCATTTGGCGGCACCTACGCGCACAACGCTTTTATCTCAAATTCTATCGTTTGCTTCTAAAAAAAGAGCAGCGCAGTATAGCGTTTCTCAGTTGGGTGGAATATCTCACGGTTCTGACGTTCAGTCCACATCTGTAGGGACATGGCAATGCCATGTCCCTACAGATGTATGGCACCCAACCCTTGAATTGGTATCCTAGGGTGGACATCGAAAACTCCTTTTCTAAAAAGAGAGAACTTCCCTTTTCTAACGTTTTTAGTTTCTAGCCTGTGACTGGGAATGCCTACTATCAAGCTCTACCTGATATTATTTTATGGGAGGCAGAGCCTGCCATAATGGGTTTCTAGTCAGAGACTAGAAACGAAAAAGCAAAATTCAAACATACAAATTTGCTACATATTCCCCATAACCGTTGTAAGGGAGAGTCGGGCGTTTTTCCCATGCCAGCTTTGGCCCTTTACTGACAAATTTTTCGGTTGCTTGCGACCAGCGGGGATGAGGTTTTGTGGGATTTACATTCGCCTCAAAATCGTATTCATGCGAGTCTAGTGTGTTCCAAAATGTGGCGGGTTGAGTGTCAAGAAATTCGATTTTGGCGATAGATTTTGCGCCTTTAAAACCATATTTCCAAGGCAACACGGCTCTTAGCGGCGCACCGTGCTGTTTTGGCAGGATATGATCGTAAACGCCTACTGCAAAAAACGCTAATTCGTTCGCCATTTCATCAAGGCGCAAACCTTCAGTATAAGGCCAAGGTAATTTACCTAAGTGGAAGCTAGGGCCAGTGGTAATATTTTTGTCGTAATATGAGGTAAAACGAACGAATTTGGCTTGGCTGGTTGGTTCGACGGCGGCGATAAGCTCACGCATCCCAAATCCAATCCACGGAATCACCATTGACCACGCTTCCACGCAGCGAAAGCGGTAAATGCGCTCCTCTAGAGGAAATGTTTTCTTGATATCGTCTAAGTCGTAGGTGCGGGGGTTTTTCACCAAACCGCTGACTTCAACTTTCCAGTCATCGGTTGGTAATGCCTGCGCTGCGGGCCAAATCGATTTTGTGCCGCCAAATTCATAAAAGTTGTTATATTGTCCAGCTAGAGATTGGTCAGTGACAGGACGATCAACTGCTGAAAAAGCGGGATTTACATTTGCCTTTAATTTTGCTGTATTTAATGTTTTTTCTAGTGCCATGTTTTCAGAAGAATCATCGCAGCCGAGAATTGGCAGGATAGTAGCTCCCACACTGGCACCTATCAGCGATTTGAGAAAGCGACGCCGATTAAAAAATGCGGCTTCTGATGTTACTTCTCGTTCTGGAATTTCCCAGGATTCGGGTATGCGAATTATTGCCATTTGAAAGGTAAAAGTTAGTAGTGAGGATTAAAGTTAAGAGTTAGGATTTCAAGAATAAAGAACTCCTAACTCTTAAATCCTAACGCTTTAATCAGCACTCTTGACTTCTCATCTCAGCAGACAAGGGCTGGTTAAAAAGAGGTATATCCTTACGCAATTGTGGAATGCGAAGCTCGACTGAGTTAAATAATAGATCCTTAATAGGGATTTAAGCCAGATATAGATCCATCTGTGGCAGGGTCGAGCCTGGGAGCCTCAACCGTGCCACAGATGGAAATAATAAATAAAACAAGGGTTTAATCGCTTTCGGCGAGTATGAGAGCTTCAAACGGCTTTGAGGCTCGAATGTTGTCAAAATCTGAATCGTGTTTTGCCAGATGGCGGTATTTTTCTGGAGATAGACTTATGGCTTGTTCTAAGGAAGCGATCGCTATCTCAATTTGGCTAACCTTGGCGCTGTAACAAGCTTTGTTATACCAGGCAGTGGGATAATCCGGCTTAAGTTCTAAAGCGCGATCGCAACAGGCGATCGCTTCGACGTAGCGCCCTAATTTCCCTAGAGCAACGCTTTTATTAAACCAAGCTTTGTAGTAGTCGGGTTTAATTTCTATAGTTCTCTCGAAGCTGGAAATTGCCTTTTCATAGTTGCCCCAGTCACTCAGGGCAATGCCCCGGTTGTGCCAAGCATTGGCGGAATCCGGCTTAAACTCAATCGCTCTATCAAAGCTGTTGAGCGCTTCGAGGTATTTTCCTAAGCTGGATAGGGCATTTCCTCGGTTGTACCATGCCCAGTAAGCATCTGGTCGCAGTTGCAGGGTACGGTCGAAGCTCTTGACTGCTTTTTCATACTGACCCCAGTCAACCAGTGTAATGCCGCGATTGTGCCAAGCGGCGGAAGCGTCCGGATTGAACTCAATGGCTCGGTCAAAGCTGTTTAGCGCTTCGTAGTAGCGGCCTAATTTTCCCAGGGCAATTCCCCGGTTGAACCAAACCCAGGAGGCATCTGGCTGAATTGCCAGAGCGTTTTCAAAAGAAGCGATCGCTTCTTCGTGGCGACCTAAGTTTCCTAGAGCAAAGCCCCGCTGGGACAAGGCATCGGTATAATCGGGCTTACACTTCAGGGCGTTGTCTAAACTAGAGATTGCTGCCTCAAATTTTTCTGCCTGGAGCTGGCGCAATCCCTGCTGGAAAAAGAATTCTGCTTCGAGTTGTATAGTTTGTGTCATAGAATCTGGCATCTTTCTTTAGGATGATCTCATATTTATGATTCCCAAAACAATAACCTGACTCAACATTCCGGAAAAAAATTTTGGATTGGGGGTTGGGGGCTGGGGACTAAGGACTAGGGACTAGGGACTAGGCGCTGGGGACTAGGCGCTGAGTAAAATTCTTCCCAATCCCCAATCCCCAATTCCCAATCCCCAATTCCCAATCCCCAATCCAAAATCGGTCAGACATGGGATGATTTCATCTAAAAGAGGGATAGACAACGGATATGACTCAAACAACAGGTTCAACCTACCGGATTGAAAAAGATTCAATGGGAGAGCGGCAGATTCCTGAAACTGCTTACTATGGCATTCAGACACTGCGGGCGATGGAAAATTTTCCGATAAGTGGGCTGAAGCCTTTGCCTACCTACGTCGATGCTTGCGTGTTGATTAAGAAAGCAACTGCGATCGCTAACGGGGAACTTGGCTGCATTCCCGCCGAGATCAGTCAGGCAATTGTCCAAGCAGCTGATGAAGTCCTGGCTGGGAAGTTCCGCGATCAGTTTGTTGTGGATGTCTATCAGGCGGGTGCAGGAACGTCGCACCATATGAATGTCAATGAAGTGCTAAGCAATCGGGCGCTAGAACTGCTGGGGGATGAGAAAGGCAATTACAAGCGCGTCAGCCCCAACGACCACGTAAACTATGGTCAGTCTACTAATGATGTGATTCCTACAGCGATTAGAATTGGGGCGTTGGTGGCTTTGGAAAAAACACTTTTCCCTGCATTGTCGGATGCGATCGCTGCTTTAGACAACAAAGCTGAGGAATTTCAGGATATCGTCAAATCTGGCAGAACTCACCTACAAGACGCAGTTCCAGTGCGACTCGGCGAAAGTTTCCGCGCTTGGGCGCAAATTCTCTCAGACCACTTGATCCGCATAGAGCGAGCATCTGAAGATTTGATGATACTCGGTTTGGGTGGCTCGGCGGCGGGAACTGGACTAAATACCCATCCTCAGTATTGCGACCGCGTTGCCCAATTATTGTCAAGATTAATCGACCAACCCTTGCGCCCCGCCCCGCATCTGATGGCGGCAATGCAGAGTATGGCACCTTTTGTCAACGTTTCCGGTGCGATGCGGAACCTAGCGCAGGATTGCGTCAAGATATCCCACGACTTACGACTGATGGATTCGGGGCCAAAAACTGGTTTAAAAGAAATTCAGTTACCGCCAGTGCAACCGGGATCTTCGATTATGCCGGGGAAGTATAACCCAGTGATGGCAGAGATGACGACGATGGTGTGTTTTCAGGTGATGGGATATGACAATGCGATCGCGCTTGCTGCCTCTGCCGGACAATTAGAGTTAAATGTGATGATGCCGCTGATTGCTTATAACCTGATTCACAGTATCGAAATTTTGGGCAATACTCTAGCAGCACTCACTACACGATGCTTGGAGGGAATTACCGCCAATCGCGATCGCTGTCTCGCCTACGCAGAAGGAAGTCTCGCCCTCGTCACCGCCCTCAATCCTCACATCGGCTATCTTAATGCCGCTGCCGTTGCCAAAGAATCCCTCGAAACTGGCAAATCTCTAAGACAAATTGTCCTAGAACGAGGTTTGATGAGTTCTGAAGAACTAGCCCAAGTTTTAGACTTAGAGGAAATGAGCGCCATGCCAGAAGCCAAGATTAATTAGTTTTTAGTCATTAGTCAGTAGTCCTTAGTGCTGCCATAATAACTAATGACTAATGACTATCTAACCAGGAGTATTTTTAATGCACAGTCAATCAGGTGCAACACAATTAACCTTTCATTATATCGACGGTAACACAGAATCATTCACTATCTATGAACCAGCTGAGGCTATAGAAAGTCAGCAGGAAATGCGGCAAGAAGTCCGCCGTCTTTTAGATAAATCATGGTGGATTCTTCATCTGGCTGAAGAAACAGTTTTTATCAACACAGCCAATATTATCAAAGTTGAAGTAAAGCCTTCTATGCCTCACCTCCACGGAGAAGATGTTTTCGCCAATGCCGAAAGAGTGACTGCTTTAACTCGTGGCAACCGAAAATAGTTTTGAGTTTTGATTTTTGAGTTATTGATTCAAAATTTAAAATTCAGAAATTGAGTAGGCTGGGTCTTTGGAACGAAACCCAGCACTACAGGTTCTTTTAAGTTATACACGCTAGCTCAATCCAAAATTCAAAATGAGAAAATCTTCTGTTAGTTTAATTCGGGCTAATTCCTACGAACAGCAATTATTGCGGGAATCTGTGCAAAGCTTACTGGCACCATTAGGAGGGATAGAAGCGTTTGTAAAGGCAGGCGATCGCGTCCTACTTAAGCCTAATCTACTCACAGGTGGTCGTGTAGGCAATGAGTGCGTCACTCGTCCAGAAATCCTTCACTGCGTTACCAAACTGGTGCAAGAAGCTGGCGGTAAGCCCTTCTTTGGGGATAGTCCTGCTTTTGGTAGTGCGATGGGTGTGGCAAAGGTTAATGGTTATCTTCCCCTGATGGAAGAATTAAATCTGCCAATTGTAGAATTTCACGGCAAGCGTTACGAAACAGCCAACAAAGAATTCAACCATCTGTTATTGTGCAAAGAAGCATTCGATGCAGATGTAGTAATTAACTTGCCCAAAGTAAAATCTCATTGTCAACTAACAATGACAATGGGTGTAAAAAATCTCTTTGGTTGCGTACCCGGAAAAATGAAAGCGTGGTGGCACATGGAGGCGGGGAAAGATAGCGATCGCTTTGGGGAAATGTTGGTAGAAACCGCCAGAGCAATTAATCCCAATTTAACCATTTTAGATGGAATTATCGGTCACGAAGGAAACGGGCCTTCTGGTGGCGAACCGCGTCCTCTAGGCATTCTGGCGGCTTCTGGTGATGTATTTGCTCTAGATCGTGCCATTGTCGAAATGCTCAATGTAAATCCCCTTCAGGTTCCCACAGTCGCGGCTTCGATGAGATTAGGTCTTTGCTCAAATCTAGAGGCGATTGACTTTGTGCAACTGCACCCAGAAGATTTAAAGGTGCTGGATTGGAAACTGCCTACTAAGATGATGCCTATCGACTTCGCCATGCCTCGCGTGATTAAATCTACTTTCAGGCATCTCTACATCCGGTTTATCAAAGAACCCATGAACGCTTATGCTGGCAGATAAGTCAAGTTGAGGCGTATTCTGTAAAAGTTGTTACAGTAGGATACAAAATTACCAGGATAATCTATATTACCCTCCGATTGCTTAGGAAGACCGCCCTTACTCATGCTAGAGGCGGTTTTTTTCTGTCTAGACGAAATAACGCCGGAACCGAGGATCTAAATTGTCTGTTTTGCGCTGGTTGCAGGTAAGACAGAGGGTGTGTAGATTGCTGATATCGTTAGAACCGCCCCGCGCCAAGGGTATGATGTGATCGATGGTCAGGTTGGTTTCTAGCGTAGTTTTGCCGCAGCTTTGACATTGATAACGATCGCGTTCAAACACATACTTCCTCACTTGTGGGGGGATGCGAATTCTAGGCGTTTTAGTCATAAAATACTTCTGTAAACACGATCCCAGGCTGAAATGACTGAAACTACAGGCGCTGATGCTATTGATGTAGCGATCGCTAAAGGAATTGACTTTGACGGTTCCCCGATTCCCACAGCCAAACTTGAATTATATCAAAAAGTGATGGGTTTGGAAGCTGGTCGTCAGCGCAGCGGCGTATCTAATACCATGCGTTCCAGAATTGTTCGCATTGGTGCTAAGCATATTTCCCAAGATGAACTCAATCAAATGCTTTTAGATGCCGACTTTGCACCGCTGAAAGACAAAGAAGTAGCCTTTTACTACGGCGAAAAATAGCCTTAGTAATAGTAATTCTCCCCCTAGATGAATGAAAGTTTAGGGGATTTTTTTTATAAAATTTTATTCTAATTTTCTTGGTTGATCATTTTACGAAGCTCGTCAAGCGGCGAGTCTAATTGGCTGATTTCTAGCTCATTCCGCATTAGTGTTTCTTCTTCATTTTGCATTAGCACTTCTTTTACTTCAGGCTCATCAGGAATAAACTCTAAGGTGGTTTTTATTTTTACCTTACCTTTTTGCCAGCCACTAGCACCAATTTTAAGAATTTCACAATCTATCCCCTCTACAAACCACCTTTCGTTTGCTTTATAGTAATGGTGATTAATTATTATTCCTGTATCTATCTCTACTTGTTGTGATTTTAAAGATTCATATAGTGCATTAGCGATTGCACCTTTCAAGGAGTCTTGCAAAGCTTGTTTGATTTGCCTCACTTTAAACATATTATTTTTAAATGATAAAGCATCATCATTGTTACAATTTTGTAAAGGTAAATTATCTTCCATATCAATCTTCACCCTTGAAATTGAATTACTAATTATTGGAAAGCATCGTAACTTTTGGTAGCGAATATAATTCGCGGCTATATAAACAAAGTTCGCCTACACGAACTAATAGAGTTGAAACCCGCGCAGGCGGGTTTCGTCTGTGTAGCCGCGATTTCCAATCGCCAAGGCTATAAACTATGCTTCTGAATGAACAACCCCATTAGCAATCGCACTAACATGGGAATCCTCTAAATCAGAAACAATTAGAATAACATCAGATTGACCAATTACAGGCAACTGATGATCATACAAACCCATCGCCTGCAAACAACTATTAATCCCAGTCACGGCTGAATTATAATTTGCTACTTTTTGCTCAATTGCACTTTGCAAACGGCGATTATTGGCAATCTTTTCCTCAGCTTCTTGTTCTAAAGTTTGCTCTAAATAAGCACGAGCCTGAGTATATTGCTGCAAAATTTCACTACGTTGCTGGGTTGCCATTCGATCCAAATGGGTATTAAGTGCTTGATTGACAGTTGCAGGAAAATCGCGACTGATTGTAGCTTTAACTTTTGGCTCGAAGTCTAACTTCAATAGCTGACGAATTGCTGGCTCTGCTTCCACCATACTTTCACAACCGTAACTTTGAGAAGTTTGCAATAATGTCTGACGAAATTGATAAATTGAGAACGTGCCTTCATCGTAAAACCGCGCGCTTTCCCGTACATAGCGATTACACTCGTCACTCGCCGCAGCTTTGAGAACGTTCGTTACCTGTGTCTCTAAGGCTTTCAATTGTTGCTCAATTCCGCCATCATTGCCTAATAAACGATATAATTGTCGGTAATATTCAGACTTGCGAATTCGCTCTGTGAGGCGTTTAAACAAACTGGTAACTACTTGTTCAGAAGACTCTACCAAGATATCTTCAAGTTGATTCGCAAGGTAATAAAGTGCCTCGACTAAAACAGCAATCAAAGGTGCGGTAGAATTGCGGCGATGACTCCCGATGGCGCGACGATAAGCATCTGCAACCGAGAAAGTATCTAGCAACTCATCTAAACGACGAACCATCCGAGATTGCAACTGGCGAAAATCTGCCTCGAAAGCATCGCATTTGCCTGTGACAATTTGCTTTAGTTCTTCTGTGATATGTTCGAGAAATTCTTCGCCAACTTGCTGTAGTTCCTGATTTAGCCGTTGTAATTCTTGCGCTTTCATCGCCTCAATTTCGCGAGGCTGACTATCTAATCCTTGCAGCGTGGACTGATAATATTTCTTTAAGCTGATGCAAACGTCTTCGAGATCGTCAGCCAAACTTTTAAACAGTTGAGGACGTTTCTCTTTGGTAAGATACTCTGTAATAGCAGCACGAAATTCTTCAATACCACTATCTTGAATTAGCTGCTGAATTACGGGTGTTCCTTGTTCAGCGAGAATACGCACATAATTTTCATTTGGCGTTTCGTAGCTATTAACAGAAATCCGAAATTTGTTCGAGGGTAGTTTACCTGAGTTAGCGCAGTAGTTGTTAAACGATGTAACAAACTGTGGCGTTTCTTCTCGTCCGTCCAAGCCTTTGACACTCTCAGCAAAGATAGAATCTAAACCAAAGCGATCGCGTCCGCTTGTCTGTTTAATCTGACTGCCGTAAAATCCTAGTAAACCGCTAGTTTTGTAAACTCTGCTAGTATCCCGAAACTGAGCGCTAATCAGCTCGTCTAAACGTTGCCTTAACTGGCTATTGTACCAAGTTTCATCGATGCGGTTGAAGGCAAAAAATACGCGATCGCGTATCCCTGAATTTGAGCGCATTTTCTCCAGCAGTTCCGTTTCTTCCTTAGTCATGTCGCCAGCAGACGCGGGTTTGAGAACGCACACCACCGCTGAAGTATCCGGGTGTTCAATCTTAGCGTAGGTAAGTTGTGCGTCTTTCTCCACTGGCGCATCAATTCCCGGCGTATCAATAATCACATTGCCATCCTGCAACAGAGGATGATAACAGTAATACTCAATCCGCTTCAAAACCGCGCTATTGCTGCCACGACGAGCATAACCAGCAGCTTCCTTGAGATTAGAAAAGTTAAACTGCTCCATTGAATATGTAGCATTATTAACAGTATTGATGCGCTCGCGATTGGCGACGAATCCCTCCAGCAACAACATCAACGCATTCGCCTGTTTTGCCCGTTCAGACTTATCTTTACCACCCTCCTGCCTAATAATTCCCTGACATTGCTGATACAGTTGGTTAATAAAATCAGGTTGATTAATATTAGCAGCAGGAGGTAATTCCAACCCTTGTAACAAAGCACCCGCCTGTTCTCGAATCTCCGCCTCCGAGAGAAACGTCAGCACCACTCGTTCTTTATCTGGTTCGGCGTACTCAATTTTACATTCCGTACCTGTAGCGTGTCCCTCTGCACTGTAAAGCAATTCTCGTTCCAGCAGGGCATTAATTAGCATGGATTTACCCGCACTAAAAGCACCCGCAAACACAATTTCAAACTTCGGAGAAATAGCTTTACCGAGAGATGTCTGCACAGGTGTAACATCTTGCGATCGCAGCGACGGCTCCTGATGCAACAATTGTAGTATCTTCTCAACCTGTTCCTTCAGATTTTGACATTGAGGCGGCAAATCAGTCACGGTTTCATCCTAGGAATATAAATTAACACTATTCTAAAAATATTATCTAGTGGTAGGTATAGTAATATTACTGAGTAAAACCTTATCTAAGAATTGATACCAGTGTATCTACTTAATTAAATTATGAAAGTATTTGCTATCCGACTAAAACCGAATCAAGACTTAAAAAAAAGTTTAAAAGAATTTAGTGTCCAGCAAGATATAAAAGCTGGGTTTATTTTAACTGCAATTGGTAGCCTTAAACAAGCAACCATTCGCTTTGCAAATCAAAATGATAGTACAGTTTTAAATGATAAATTTGAAATCCTTGCCCTGAATGGCACCCTAGCAACTACTGGCATTCATCTGCATATTGCCATCTCCGATAAACAAGGAAAAACCATCGGCGGACATCTTGATAACGGTTGCATTATTTACACAACCGCCGAAATAGTTATAGGCGAAAGTGAAAATTTTACCTTCTTAAGAACACTTGACGAGCAGACAGGCTATCAAGAACTAGAAATCCTCCCAAATACCTCCAAATCTTCTTGAGATTTCTAGGCGTTCTCTGCACCTTTGCGGTTCAATAAATTTTTAACCTAAAAGACACAAACTAAAGCCTAGTTAAGAATAATTGTTTGTTGGGTTGAACCACATTAAAACCTAACAAACGCTTATATTGAGTTGGGTTTCGTTACCTCAACCCAACCTACTTCTACTTCCTAGAAACGAGCAATTATAGATAAAACATCTAAATCTATCTGCTTCGCCTCACCTTCTTCCGTATTCTTAAATAAGGCAGTAAACGCACCAGCACCCAAACCATCTTGAGGCAACATCCGATAACAAGGCATAGTAGTAATATGAGATTGATAGGCTGATAAATCCGAAACTTCTATCGCTTGAAATTGAGGAAATTTTTGCAAAAGCCATTCACAAACCTGCTCGTTTTCTTCAAGTGAGTAAGTACAAGTCATATAAGCAAGATACCCTTGAGGCGCTACAATCTGAGCAGAATTTGCTATGATTCTCTTTTGCCTATTGGCACATTTATTAATAGCAATTGGGTGAAAGCATCCAGGTACTTTTTCACCTTTAGCAACTAAAGATTGTCCAGTACAAGGAGCATCAACAATCACCAGGTTGCTGGTGCGGTCAAATGTGGTTTTTAAGATATCTGAGTCTTTGTTAATAACCGCAGAAGATTGAATATTACACCGCTTCAAATTGGAAATGAGCATCCCCAGGCGTTTACCTATGACTTCATTACAAATCAGTAGGTTTGGTTGCAAAGCTTGCCACGCAAAGACACTTTTGCCACCTGGTGCAGCGCACATATCAAAAACTAAATTTACTGGCGACCCAATGGTTAAGAGAGTGGAAGCTGCAAAAACAGAGGAAAAGTCGAGACAGTAATAATATCCTTGTTCGTGCAGTTGATGTTTACCGGGTTTTTCTCTCAAAGCTAAGCGGTTAACAAAGCTTGGTTGCCAAGAAGTAGGCGTTTCGACAACAAAGGGCAAAGTTTCAGGTTCTTCTTTACACCAAAGGATGCAAGGAGGGAAGGATTTAGGATGAATTAATGCCTCTACAAATTTTTCTTGTTCGGAAGTATCATCAAACAAACGCCGACTGAGTTTAAGCAGTAGTTTAGAAGCTTTTTCCATATGTATGCAATTTATTTTTTTACCTTTTGAAGACTTTTTTATTTGCCAGTATTTAAACTGTCACAACTGCTTGAAGTAAATGAGGTAAGCAGATTAAAACTTATTTTAAGAGAAGCCAGTAAAATATAAGAGCGAAACTGGGATAAAATTATGGTTTCAGATAAGTTTCGCCGCCAGTTACGCCAAGAAGCAGAACTTTGGCAAGCTGAGGGGCTAATTGATACTGACCTATACGAACAATTATCAGAGCGTTATCAGTTTAATACTCTGGATACTACCGCACGCGATCGCTTCGTAATGATTTTGCTGGGTTTGGGGAGTGTCCTCATCGGTTTGGGGATAATTACCTTTGTAGCAGCGAACTGGCAGGAGTTGCCACGCAATGGCAAGGTGACGCTACTGTTGAGTTTGTTTATCGGGGTGAACACTGCGGGTTTTTATTTGTGGCGACAACCCAAGGGGGCGCAACACCGCCTTGGTCATGGTTTACTCCTGTTAGGATCGCTGATTTTAGGCGCGAATATGGGGTTGATGGGTCAGATGTTCCACATCAGCGGTCAGTTCTACGAGTTGTTACTCGCCTGGGGAATAGGCGTGTTGGCAATGGCTTACAGCCTGCGTTTAACATCTTTGAGTGTAGTCGCGATTATTATTATCGGGTTGGGTTACTGGGGTTTTTGGGGGGATTACGTAGGACAAGGCTGGTCAGAAACGCTGGCGGGAGAGGAATTTTCTTGGTCATCCCAGATGGGACAACATATGCCGCTAATTTCTGGGTTGATGTTTGTGCCGCTTGCGTACTGGTGCCGCTCTCGCGCTATTTTTGGATTAGCTGCGATCGCAGTCATATCTTCCCTACTCGCCAATTTATACCCTTTGAGCTGGGGATGGTTTTCTTTTCGGTCAACAGGTTTGCTGTTGGCGATCGCCTTCGCCCTGCCACCAGCTTTATTATGGGCTTATGATGACTCATTGTGGGTTTACGGTGACTTCTACTCTTCAAACCGACAACCCCAACCTTTAGCAACTACAGGGTCATTTCAGCCCCTCTCCCGCAGTTTATCGCTGGCATTTTTGGGCGTGGTGCTTTATCTCTTGTCCTCATTTTTCTTCTGGAGAATTTTATCCACAGACTACTCTGGAGATCAACCAAGGAATTTAAACTGGCTTCCCCTAGTGGATGCGTTAATTTTAAGCGGCTTAGCCATCTTTGAGTGGTTGCGTCTAGCATGGCTTTCCAGAAGAATACGCGATCGCTCCGATAGTCTTATCACCACAATCGCCATTGGAATCTTCATTAGTTTAGTAGCTGCGATACCCATTTGGCATCTGAGCTTTACCCCAATTCCCGAACTTGCAACCTTGATTTTCAACGTGCTGTTGTTTCTGTTTGCAGGCGGCTTGATGCGTGCAGGATTAGCACAAGGAGAACGCCAACCTTTTTGGGGTGGTATGGTGTTAGTAACCCTGCGAATTGTCACTTGGTTTGTGCTAATTGAGACGGGATTAGTCTTAAAGTCCCTGCTATTTATTTTATGCGGCGTGGTTGTGATTGCTGTCGGGCTTTGGTTTGAGCGTTATGTCCGCACTCTGTCAATTAAACATTGAAAATGTCAGTAGTACGGTGGGCAATGCTTACCAAAGCTAGTGATTATTATGTAATGCCTTTGAATCCATAATCCAAAATCGACATGACACAAAGTTCTCAATCCTCATCAACCAATCCTACATTTGTAGGACAGCGATCGCTATCTGGACGCATACCATCTTGGAGACTCTGGGTTCCCCTGCTGTTCCAGACAAGCGTAATTCTTGCAGCTCCTGCGGTGCCATTTTATACTGTAATGACTGGTAAATCCATAGTTTTACAGACTGTGCCAGTAGATCCTTACGACTTCCTACGCGGATACTCACAGACCTTGAGTTATGACATTTCCAGTCTAGACACCCTGCGCCGTCTTCCGGGCTGGAAACAGTTACTTAAGCAACAAGCAGGTGGAAAGTCGATAAATGTGCCGCCGCCTGCGCCTTCTTCAGAATATTTAGTTTCCGGGACTCGCTTCTATGTAATTTTAGAAGCGCCTGCTTCCAATAAATCTAGCTCCCCCAAGCCTTGGAAACCTGTGAGAGTAAGTAGCGATCGCCCTGCGTATTTACCTGATAATCAGATAGCCCTAAAAGGCAAGTCCACAGGAAACTCTATCGAGTACGGCTTAGAAACGTACTATATGCCAGAGAATCGACGGGATGAGATTAACAACGATATTAGTCAAGCTCGTGGGGGTAAACAACGACAACCTATAGTAATGGAAGTGAAGGTGGATACCCTTGGGCGTGCCGTACCGATTAGTTTCTGGGTGAGCGATCGCAACTATAGATTTTAAGACAGCTAAATGCTGTATAATTGCGTAATATTATTGCCGCTTCAGTTGGAAAGTGGCACCCAGCGCCGCTCCCGCTCCTGCTATCAAACCCATACTCATGCCCTGAATAGTTTTAAGAGTGGGATCTTGCAATAGGCACTCTGTGGTAGGTGTTTTAGCTTGCAAACACTGATGACTTTCTATCCAGTTCGAGACGCCTCCCACCAGTACCCCAGCAGCACTACAGGAAACAATCAGCACGGTAAAGCGGTTGGTTTTTATAACCATAGATAGATGTTTTAATTTTTGTAAGGAACTAACTGTTCAGTCTACTCTACTCTTAGGCAGAGTGTTACAGTAAATTCCACAATTCTGAATCTTTTTTCCGTACTCCGGAAAATTTTCCCTTTTAGGCTCAGCCTAAGAAATATCTCTGGGAGGCGACCGCCTTAAGAATAGCCGAAAGCAGGCTAAGGCGGTCGCCTCATCAATAGGCATTCCCAGTCAGAGACTGGGAACGAGAATTCACTCAAGCCGAAAGCAGAAAGTTTAATCAATCCGCAGGCTATAGGGCAAACGGGCATAAATGCCTCTGGGGTCGTTCATCGCCTTGAAAGTCGCCAGCTCCTCTTGTAACTTTAGGAATTCTGCTGTCAGCGGATCGGGCGCTTTCTTAGCTTGAGTGCTTTCGTCACCACCAAGCTGCTTGAGAAGCCTTTGTTCAAAACTGCGAGCTTTGGGATACTCTTCCAGTTGCCAATCATTCCCCAACTTAGCTTGTTTAGCAGCATACTCAATAGCTTTATCCACACCACCAATATCATCAACCAAACCTAACTGCTTGGCATCTTGACCTGACCAAACCCGTCCTTGGGCAATTTCTGCCACTTTGGTTCTTGGTATCTTGCGGGACTCTGCCACTTTGGTAACAAACTGACCGTAAATTTGGTTCACAAATTTCTGGTAAATCGCCAGTTCTTGCGGCGTTTTCGGGCGAGAAATGGTTTGAGAATCGGCAAGGTTGGAGGTTTTTACCACATCCCAGGTGATGCCGTTGTTATTGGCAAGCTTTTGCACATTTAGCAGCAACCCAAAGACACCAATCGAACCCGTGATAGTATTCGGCTGGGCATAAATTCGGTTGGCATAGGTAGCAATCCAGTAGCCGCCGGATGCCGCCATATCGCCCATAGAGACGACAATTGGTTTCACCTGACGAATAAGCCGCACTTCCCGCTGAATCACTTCTGATGCCGAAGCGCTACCGCCGGGACTATTCACCCGCAGCACTACCGCTTTCACATCTTTGTCGAGTCGCAAACGTCGCAATTGTCTGGCGAAGCGATCGCCACCAACTTGTCTAGAACTGCCTTCCCCATCAACTATCTCACCTTCGGCGTAAATTACAGCAACTTTATTCTCAGAAACGCGCTCCTTGGCTTCTCTTTTGGCAACCTTGGCGTAGGTACTGAGGCTAATTTGCCGAAACGATTTATCATCTTTATCACTGCCACTTAGCTTTTTCAGCTCTGCAACCACCTGATCCAGGTAGGCAACCCGATCGACAAAGCCGCGTTTTTTAGCTTCCGGTGCTGCTAAAACTCCTTGAGTATCTGCGATCGCTTGTAGCTGTTTCGGGTTTAATTTACGGCTTTTGCTCACCGTCGTCAGAAATTCTCCCCACAAATCACCCAGCAAATTTTGAGTTTGTAGTCGATTTTCCGCACTTAATTTTGTTAACACATACGGCTCTACCGCTGACTTAAACTTTCCTACTCGCACGACCTGAACGCCAACGCCGTACTTTTGAAAAGCTCCTGTCAGGAACATAGATTCCGAGCGCAGACCGTTCATTTCCATCATCCCCAATGGGTTAAGTACAATGGTGTCTGCTACGGAGCTTAAGTAATACTCCTTTTTACCCAAATCCATGTTGTAGGCAATAATCTTTTTGCCCGATGCTCGGAATTTTTCCAACGCCGAACGCACTTCCTTGAGCGTCGCCAACCCGGTTCCAGAACTAGACGACTCGCTGCCATCTAAATACAAGCCGACAATTCGCTTATCCTTGGTTGCCTGCTCTATAGCATCCAAAACTGTTCGCAGAGTTAATGTGTCAGGACTATCACCTGATAGCGCTTCGCTGAGAGCTTCTGAGGTGCTGGAACTCGGTTCGCTATCGGTAATATTTATAGACTGGTCAATAACCAGCACCGATTTATTATCAACTTGCGGCCCTGTATCTCTAGATGCAACTGCAACCAACAAAAATATTAGCCCAGTTGTCCCCAAACCAAAAAATAGGAGGAGTCCAAATAGGCTTCCGAGTGTGCTGGCAAAGGTTTGTTTTAGAAAATTACGCATTGGGGAAGGGGGAAGGGGGAATGGGGGCTGGGGACTGGGGACTGGGGACTGGGGGAGTTACCAATTCCCAATTCCCATCCCCAATTTCATCGTAATGGTTGTAGAGAATTTGAATGTTTCAGATCGGGCAGGGTGGCGTTACCAGTACAGAATAATACAGTGGTGATTTCAGCGAACAACACCTCAACTAAAGCGTCGAGGGCATCTTCTGATTCAACGGCTGCTTGTAGGAAAGGCCATGCTAGACCAGCTAAATCTGCTCCCAGCGCGATCGCTTTGGCGACTTCCAAACCCGTCCGCAATCCTCCGGAGGCAATTAAGGGAATATCGGGGGCAACTGCTCGAATATTTGTAATACATTCTGCTGTTGGCAACCCCCAATCAGCAAATGTTAATCCCAACCGTCGCTGCTGGGCATTTTCCGCTCGTTCACTCTCCACCTTTGCCCATGATGTCCCACCAGCCCCAGCAACGTCAATGGCGCTCACACCCGCCTCGATTAACTTCACAGCCATTGCTGCTGAAATTCCATTGCCCACCTCTTTTGCTATCACTGGCACAGATAATTTACTGCATAAATCAGCTATTCTGTCAAGCAAGCCGCGAAAATTAGTATCGCCTCTGGGTTGAATGCACTCTTGCAGGGGATTGAGATGCAAAATCAGCGCGTCGGCTTCGAGCAAGTCAACTACGCGCAGACATTCATCAATGCCATATTTATAGTTAAGTTGTACTGCGCCCAAGTTAGCAAATAAGAGAATATCAGGAGCAAGCGATCGCACCGCAAAAGTATCGGCAACTTGGGGATTCTCCACCGCCACCCGCTGGGAACCCACCCCCATCGCTAGTTTGTAGCGTTGCGCCGCCTCAGCAAGACGATAATTAATTGTCCTGGCCTGTTGGGTTCCTCCAGTCATTGAAGAAATCAGCAATGGCGCACCCAGATGTTTTCCCAGAAACGTAGTTGATATATCAACTTCACTGCGGTCTAGTTCTGGCAAACAACAATGGGTGAAGCGGTAGCCCTCAAGCCCATTTTTAGTCTGATGAAATTGCACATCTTCATCCAGACAAATCCGCAGGTGGTCTGCCTTTCGCGTCTGGGTTTCTCTCATAGCTCAAAAATCTATACTGGCAGGTTTATCGACAATCTCGATTGTCGCACCGACGCGATCGCTCACCCAAAACACCTCTCAAAACTTTATTAACTCCACAGCATCCCGTCCATCACTATCTTGCAAGTAAACCTTAACCTGTTCTTCCTTCGACGTTGGCAGTTTCTTACCAGTAAAATCCGGATGAATCGGCAACTCCCTATGTCCCCTATCCACCAGAACCGCTAACCAAATCGCCGCTGGTCTACCATAATCATTAACCGCATTCAAAGCAGCGCGGACGGTGCGCCCCTTATATATGACATCATCTACCAGCACCACCGTCTTACCAGATAGATCGAAAGGAATGTCAGTTTTCGCAGGCGTTCGGATGCCAATTTGATCCAAGTCATCCCGATAGAAGGTAATATCCAAAGCCCCTACCGGAACTTCAACTTGTTCGAGTGCTTCTATCTGACGCGCCAACATCTGGGCTAATGCTACACCTTTAGTGTAAATGCCTACTAGCACTAGCTCAGACAAGTCTCGTGACTTTTCCACCACCTGAGAGGCTACGCGGTTAAGGGTACGACGGATTTCGTCGCAAGAGAGAATTTCTACAACTTCGGAAGACATATTAAATCTATGGATTTAGTAGGGCATCTGAATCATAATCGTTGTAGTTTAATTGAAAAAGCCGTTCTATTAAACTTATTTGTTTAGAAGCGGTCGCCTCGTTTTCTTAAAACTTGCTGTGCGGCGGTCGCCGCACAGCTGAAGAATTAGTCAGCTGCAAGCGCTGATTTGGTACTCTGTCCTACCACTCCGTCAGCATATAGCCCATTGGCTTGTTGAAATCTTTTCACAGAGGATTCTGTTAACGAACCAAAGTAGCCAGTAATCGGCCCGTTGTAGTAGCCTCTGCTTCTCAAAACTTGCTGAAGCGTAGTTACACCAGAACCGTTGCTTCCACGTCGTAAGGTGCTGCGACCAAAACCACCACCAGTTATAGGACTTTCACCACCACGACCTTCTAGTGCGGCTAAAGTTCTAGAGCCAGCTATGCCATCTGCTATTAGTCCATTGGATCGCTGAAATCTTATGACAGCTGCCTTAGTCAGATCGCCATAATATCCAGTGACTGGGCCATTATAATAGCCTGCAATTTGGAGATTTCTTTGCAGGGTGGCTACTTGAGAGCCGCTATTGCCTCTCCCAAGTGCCAGCGCATTACCAGCTGTACCCACAACGGCTAAGGTGAGGGCAAGGGATAGCAAGCGAAAACTTGCTTTTTTAGGGAAGTTTTTCCAATTCAGTCCTGGGAATAATTTAACTTCAGCAGGATGTGATTGAGAATATTCGTAGGCGGTGGATAGATGAAGGTATGCAAGAGTTTCCATAGTTTTAGGGCAAAATTTTTACAGAAAATTAAAAAGTAAATACACCCAGTTGGATTTTGAATAGGCTGCATTTCCCTAGAAGGAATTCTAGGTTTACGAACCCGGAAGGCGATCTAAATCCATATCAGGGCTTGAAACTATATCTAATCTATGCTGCCGACTACTTAAGTACCATCGCCCAATGGATTCACCCAAACGGGCGATCGCATAAAAATAATGATGATGCCTGGTGATTTATACGCACAGTATTATTAGGGTAGCGATCGCTATTCCCAACCAAATCAGAAAGCAATACCGCGTTAGCTGCAATGCTCGATGAATTTCTACTGAAGTAATCGGGTTAATCCCATCTCCCAGTAGGGGTTTGTGTTTAGCAACGCCGCGATACCAGTTTGTTCCTCCTACTTGGACTCCCAAAACTGCGGCATAGGCGCACTCACTCCAACCAGAATTAGGACTGGGATCTTTAATAGCATCCCTCTGGCACACGCTCCACACATACCCCGGCTTTCGGGATATTAAAGCTAAAGTAATTACAGTTAATCGGCAAGGCAACCAAGTAAGAATATCTTCTAATTTGGCACTAAACCACCCCAAATCTGTGTAGGGTGCTTCCTTGTAACCAACCATAGAATCAAGGGTACTGGCAGCTTTGTAGGCAAGGGCAAGGGGAACAGCTTCCACATGGGGTAAAAATGCTCCGACAATGGCATAAAAAAGTGGTGCCATTACTCCATCGGTGGCGTTTTCTGTTACGGTTTCCAAAACAGCGCGGAGGATTTCTGATTCTGATAAATTTTCAGTATCGCGTCCTACATATTGACTCAATTTGGAACGCGCAGTGATAATATCGGCTGAATTTAGAGGTTGCAATACATCTTCAGCTGCGGCTCGCAAACTGCGACCAGCGAAACAACTGGCAAGTAAAATACTCTCTAGAGCAATTCCGATAAAAAGATGTAGCGAGTTGGCGGCTTGAACAATTAACCACCCTACAAAGTAGCTGCCTAAGTTTAGCCCGATTGGGAGAATAATTCCCGCCCATCGCAGTGCGAGGGGATGCTGCCATATTTTGAAGACTATCTGGGTATAGCGAGAAATTATCCAGCCCATGACTCGTACTGGATGAGGCCATCCCCAAGGATCGCCGATGATGTAATCAATACTGGCAGCGATCGCTAAAACAACAAACAGCGATGGGTCAGCAGTCATTGGTTCCTAGTTTCTAGTCTTCAATCTATTTAAGAATGACTAATGACTAATGACTAAACAACAAAACTGGTTTCTTCCCCTTGGGCTGCTTGCCAGCTACGAGCGTCATAGTATAAGTCTGCCAATGTAATACTGTACAACGCTTCTTTAAGTTTTTGGTGCAATCTGTGCCAAAGAGTAAATGTTACCCAATCTTCCGCAAGCTCTGCGTCTGGGGTGTGGCGAGGTAGCGGTTCGATTGTTTCGCCTACTGCTTCTAATATTTGTCCGAGGGAAATTTTTGCAGGTTCGCGGGACAGTTGATATCCCCCATGAGCGCCTCGAACTGACTTGACTAAACCAGCTCGTCGCAATTCTATCAACAATTTTTCCAGATAGGGTGCGGGGAGGTCTTGCCGATGCGCGATCGCTTTTACTGAAGTCGGTCTATACCCTGGTTGTAAACTTAAATCCAGCAGTGCCTTTACACTGTAGTGTCCGCGAGTTGTCAGCTTCATACTGGTAAAAAGGGTATTAGGAAAAAATGATTGGGGATAATGACTTGGAAATTAACACTCGCCATTCCCCATTCCCCGTCCCCCATTCCCCGTTCCCCTACATCCTACACTCTTTAATCTTTTTTCACATTGATGCTTTCAAAGGAACAACCATCATTGACTTACCTGAGTTGTTCACAAGGTACAGATATTTATACTTATTCAACAGTCTGATAAAAAAAGTTCTCCTTTAAAGAATACAAATATATTGAATTAATAAAGCGATATCTGTATGATATAGTTTTATGAGCTGATATAAAGCTAAGGTTTTTTATTCTTAGCTACTGTCAAGCTAAAACACCATCCCCGCCCTCCATTACTTACTTCTCGTTGCAAGTTGATGAATAAAAAGAAAAAAATCGAAACTCTAACTGGTGAGACGCTAGTCAAGAAAGTTAAAGAGTTAGAAAACCTCAGCAAGGAAGAAAAGGCAAGAGCCTGCGGCTACTACACCGTTACAAAAAGCGGCGTAGAGCGAGTAAATATGATGAAGTTCTTGAATGCCCTTATTGATGCGGAAGGGATTGAGTTAGACGGCAAACAAAACGGCAATGGACGAGGAGGCCGCAGTGCCAGCTATAGAATTAGCGTCCAGTCTAACGGTAATTTGCTGATAGGCTCTGCTTATACTAAACAGATGGGTCTCCAATCTGGGGATGAGTTTGAAATATCTCTGGGACGGAAACATATTCATCTGCGACAACTTGACCGCGAAGAAGGAGACTTAGACGAAGAATTAGAAGAGGCATCTTGATTCAGGGAGTCGTTAGTCATTAGTAAAAACGCCTGACGAATGTAGAGACGTTGTATACAACGTCTCTATACCCGGTTAAGGCAATATGTAAATTGGCTTTTGCAGGAGATGCGGTGGGAGCGGCCTGCAAAAGTTAGTTATTAGTTATGAAGTTGCGACTGATGACTAATAACTAACTTAAGCAGTTTTCTTGAGCGGCGGTAAATTTAACTCTTTCGGCAGAGGTGTCACAGGGAGATAGCGACGCAATGTTTTGCGAGTAGCGGCGAGACTGCACGCCAAAGCAATTCCATCTTTTTCCAAGACACCTAATACATGATGAGGATTATCTGGGTCAACAACTGGTAACTGGTGGAGTCCCCGCGCCGCCATCCGGTCTAAGGCATCAGCCACAGGTTCATCAGGAGTTGCATAGAGAATTTCAGTTGTGCAGATATCAGCAATCGACTGATAAGCCAAATTGTCGGTCAAGTTAGTAGAGACGCTGCTTAAAACGCTGGTTTGAGCTGAGGAAATTACAGGCGATCGCGCTACAGAAATCGCTCGATTAATATCCTGTAAGGTGACAATACCAATTAACTGCTGGGTGTCGTCAATCACTAAAGCACTGCGAGAACGACTATTAGTTAAAGCCAAACCTGCCTCTAAAACTGAAGAAGAAGCAGCCAGCATCAAACAAGGTGTTTGCATTGCTTCTGCAACTGGCAGTGAAGTTAAGATTTCCTGTTGATAAAGGTCTTTTTCCACATTAATATCCAGCTGCTGGATGTTTTGACCTTTGGTTGGCGCTGGCTTGAGTCGATCCACCAACCAGACACTTAAGCCGACTGCTGCCATCAGCGGCAAAACAATCCGGTAGTCCCGTGTTAGCTCAAACAGTAGCAGAATCGATGTCAGGGGCGCACTGACACTGCCTGCAAGGACTGCTGCCATCCCCACCATTGCATAAGCAGGTGGTGCGGCGATGTGGGCGGATGCAGGCGCTAAGACTGCTGCCAAAATTTTGCCGTAAGCTGCCCCCACCGAGGCACCTAGGAACATCGCCGGGGCAAAGATGCCGCCCACTAAACCACTACCCACGCTAATTGCGGTCAGCACTAGCTTAAATACCAGCAGCGTAAGCAGTAACCCCAAAGAAAAATCAACATCCTGAAGCATGGCGGCAATTGTTTCATAGCCGATGCCGAGAATTTGGGGTAGATGTAAAGCCACTAAGCCAAGACTTGCACCGCCAATTACCGGACAAAGCGATCGCGGCACCCTTTGCATCCATTCAAAACCGACAATTTGCCCGCGAAAGAAACGCCGCGACAGTTGAATTGACTGGGTGTAAGCTAGCGATACCAAACTCGCTAATATACCCAGCCCCATATAAAGAGGTAATTCTAAGGGACTGCGGACTTCATATACTGGCAAAGTGAAAGCTGCTTGACCGCCCAACCCAATCTGAGCAATCAAAGATGACACAACTGCTGCTAGCAACACCACGCTTACTGCTGAAGTGGCGAAAGTCGTTCCCAGAACCACTTCTAAGGCAAAAAATACCCCAGCAATCGGTGCATTAAATCCAGCCGCAACACCAGCAGCTGCCCCTGCACCCAAGAGTAACTGCTGCCTCTCTCTGGAAACTTGCAGCACTTGACCCAACAGCATCCCAAAATTAGCACCAATCTCCGCGCTAGGCCCTTCCGGCCCCAACGAGGCTCCCGTACCCAAGGAAACAGCAGCTGCCACCATCTTCGTAACTGGTCGCAGGGGTAACACTTCTTTCCCGCCTTGTGCCGCAGCAATTAACGAGGAAATGTTGGGGCCAAAGTCAGGCCAAGCAAGCCGCATTAATCCAACAATTAATCCGCCAATTGTAGGAACGCAAGCTAGAGTCCACGCACCCCAGCCGGAGATTAAGCCCATCAAATTCTCCAGCATCAAGCTGTGAATCAGATGTATTAAGTAGTGAAATGTAACTACACCCATTCCTGTACCTGTGCCAATTAAGACAGCCAGGAGGAGAACCACCGTTTCCGGTGAGGGTTGGATGTGGTTGATAACGTGAGTAACGCGGGACGCAGGGGACGCAGGTGCGGATGATTCCGGCAGCAGGACATCTGACGAAGTAGTGGCGGTCATTGAGGAGGTTTGGGAGTAAAAATGAGAAGAAGCTTAATTTTTATTTATAAATCTCATTCTAACCGCGAGTTATCAGCTATAAGCTATAAGCTATAAGGTTTTTATTGAAAATGGGAATTGGTTTATTTTAAGGTGCGTAAATATACTCACAGGCTTCAAGAAGCCTGGGAAGGCAGGCTTCTTTTGCGTAGCCGCGACTTTAGTCGTTAGGCTTCTTTGTAATTAACAGCCAACCCTCTGCCTTGTTAATCGATTTCACACCCTGGAATTTCAGCTTGTCAAAGGTGGGTTGGTCAACTAATAAATAAGGTGAAGGTGCTGTTTTCCAAAGTTGTTTGAGTTGTTCGGGTGTATTAGGGATGACTTGGCGATCGCTATAAAAATTCAGAGAAGGACGTTCATCGGGAAAAGATGTATAAATCTTTTCACCGATGGGAGTGCCGCGCTTAACTATGGCAGCAACGGGTTTAACAGGATACTGTTCTGCCAACTCCCAAACCCAGTGAGAGGATGTCATAAATATCGTCAGCGTCACATAGGTTCCCCAAAACAAAATTGCGATGAATTGCAGATTTCTTCGGGACACTAAAAATGCTGCTACAAGTAAAGTCATAGCAGCAGATGCCAGCACCAGTGACAAATGCCAGTCTAGTTTGGGAGCGAAAACCGCAAAATAAATACTCCCAACAATAGCAACTAAACCCATCACTGTTAAACAAGGTGTCCAAAAGCGGGGATAAGATTCACTGCTGGGCCAGTACCAAACTTCAGCTAGTTTTGCACCACCGAATAAAGCTAATGCTGGGTAAATTGGCAACACATACCAGGGAAGTTTGGTTCCCATCACCGAGATGGCAACTAAATAAACACCACCCCATACCAATGCTAATTTTGCCCAGCTTGAAGTGCGATTTTCCCAGGCGAGGCGAACCCCTTGGGGAAAGAATAGTAACCAAGGCCATGCGTATTTTAAAATTTCCAGCAAGTAGTACCAGGGAGGCCCAGCGTGATTCTCAACTGGTATCCAAATCCGCTGCAATGATTGATTGAAAATGCCGATGCTGATAAACATCTGCTGGTAGCGCCACAGCTGGGCAGCATACCAAGCAGCAACTGGCGCACTGCCAAGCAGCAAACCGCCCCAGAGATAGGGAGAGGTGAGCAGTCTGGGAGTATCCCAAGCCAAAAATATTAACGCGATCGCGCCCAGCAATAATCCCATAATGCCTTTGGTAAGGCAAATCAGCCCAAACCCCACTCCGGCACCCAGTGCATAGCGCAAGTCTCGACGACTTCGCAATACACACCACATCATAAACATCAAAAAGCACAACACCGCCCCATCCAACATCGCCAGTCGCCCATGACGCACCACTGGCACTAAAGTTAGATAAGTCAAAGCTGAGAAAAGAGCTGGAATGCGTTGCCGAAATAATTCCCGACCAATTCCATACAGCAGCGGCACTGAGAAGGCTGTTAGCATTGCCCCAGGCAAGCGCGATGTCCACTCATTGACACCGCCAACCTTGTAAGCTCCGGCAATCAGCAGATGCACCAGAGGCGGCTTATTTAGATATTCTGTACCTGATAGCGTCGGATAAAGCCATCGCCATGAGCCTGCTGGTGCCTGCAAAATCTCACGCGCAACCTGAGCAACTGTACCCTCATCCCAATCTCGCAAAGGTAGTCCGCCCAAATTAATCCCAAACAAGACAATAGCCGCTAGGAGCAACCCCAAAACCCAAAGCCACTCAACCCATCTGTTAGCCCCAATAATCTTGTTTTTTGAACGGCCCCAAGCAAAAGTTTGACGATCCATATTTAACAACGCTCGTGCTATCTAGCGGCAATCAGAAGCAACTTCCTTCGATCTAACTCTTTAAATCATCTGATGAGGATCGCCTATAGCAATTCCAGGGTTGGGTGCCATACATCTGTAGGGATATGGCATTGCCATGTCCCTACCAACATGGACTGAACGTCAGAACCGCGATATATTCCACCCAACTGAGAAACGCTATAGTAAGTTTCCATCTACTATTAAAGGTTGCATAAATCTATAAATAGAGCCGTATTTTCTATCTTAAAGCGGCGCGGCAAAACTTCTGTTAGGCATACACCAATAATGTATGGAAATGCTAGCGGGGAACTAAATCATGTTTAATCTAGTCTAAACTAGGCAAGAAAATCAACTTCACGAGGTTTGTATATGGGTGCGAAACTATCAATTAGTCGTGCTGCTTTGGTAGCTGTTGTTTTGGGAACCCCTCTGGGGGAGGCTTTTGGGCTGGTCAAGCTACTGCACAGCGTGAATATCAACCCCGGATGCGGTCTGCACTGGCAAATTTGAAAGAAGCTAAAACCCATTTGGAAAAAGCTTCTACCGATAAAGGAGGTCATCAGGCAGCAGCGCTACGTTTAACAAACCAGGCAATTACAGAAGTTAATAGAGGTATCGAATACGACAAAAAAATCCTAGACGCTAAAGTGCTAATTGTTTTTAAAGCAATTAGGGATATTAAATAAAGGGATGGGGGATGAAATCTCTGATAGAGCGGGGGTTCGTCCCATTATTTATTTAGTTAAAAGATATAAAATTTACTGCTTTAACGGACGCAATCTGAACTAAGAGTTAATTACTAAAAGATAAAAACCAGCTTTAGTTGCCACACTTCCGCCTGTCGGGTAATTTCAATTTGACGAATGAATTCTCGAAAGTAAAATCTTCGCTCTGATTCTGATAAGTCTAGCCAGAATTGGGGGATGGAAACTGCCTGCGCGATCGCTTGCAAATTTACTGGCGGCAAACTCGCTAACTTTCCTTGTAGCTGAGATATTTCTGTACGAAGTTTGTAGGCGCGTATATCGGCTGTTTCTGAATCCAAAATGCCATTTGCAGTTAAATTAGGCAATTGAGCTAAAATATCTTGTTTGGCAGCAATTTGACTTGTAATTGCGCTCTTAATTCCATTCATATTTGGTACATTCATACCCGCTACTGCAAGAGGTAAATCCTGACAAGTTCTCTCAATAGTTTCTTGCAAAACTTGCTCGTAGGAAATTGCACCACATTTAGGCTGTTTGTTGCACTTGGTTGGACGCAAATAGAGATATTCTCCCTGTTTGGCACGAGTTGTAACGCGAGTTATCGTCATCGGTGACTGGCACTCCCCACACACAACCAACCCCGCCAAAGAACGATTTGCACTTGCTGTGCGAGGTGGCAAATGGCGGTTACGGCGTATTAGTCGGTCAATCTGTGCGGCTTCTTCCCTGGTAACAATGGCAACATGAGTATCCGAGATAACCTGACCATTTTGATAAGCTGTGTCACCCCGATAAACTGGGTTAGAGAGCCAGCGTTGTCCGGTAGATACGGAAATTTTCTTACAGTATTTCTTTTCTAGATACCGCACCGCACCGCGCAGAGAACCGTAGAGTAGATATTGTTCAAAAAAATCTTTCACTACAGGCGCTGCACTGCGGTCAAGTATGTAACGGTCTTTACCTCGCTTATAGCCGTAAGGAGCTTTCCCCGGCCCCGGTGAAGCTTTGAGTCGCCGCTTCGCGTGTCCTTTACGGAGGCGGCGCGATCGCTGGCTTTCCTGAATTTCTTTTAATAATTGGAGCGGTGTTTGATTATACCCTACAGATTCAGTGGTAATGAGTTTGATGCCGAGAGATTCAAGATTGGAGATGCGATCGCATACTTCATCAACCGAGTCTCCCAATTCTTCTAACCGTCGAATCAGCAGATATTCGGCAGGTTCTTCTCGGCAATCTTTTAACAACTGTTGTAGCTGATCCCGACCTCCCAAATCTTGATAAACCCGATCCACCTCCCAACCCCACACATTCGGATTAGGTGTTGATTCCAACAATGGATCGCTGTACAAATACGCAATAATATTCATTGAAGTAAGGCGGCAAGGTGCTTTAGTATACTAAAAACACGATACAAGTCATTTCCTCGATTAAAGATCGAGAAATCATCAGACCTACCATACTGCGGTGTATCTTGTTTGATCAGCTTCAGAAAAACGAAATGGCTGCCATTTGTGACAAATCCAAAGCACGGTTTTTCATGGTTAGGGTTGCCTAACATATAAGCTAGAGCTTGGGGTATACCTGCGTCTAGGGATAAGCTACTACGTTTAGACTCAATGACGAATATCCACAAATGGTTTCCTAAAACCAGAACATCAATATCTCCCTTAATAACTTCATCCTCATCTTCGACAAAGATTTCTACTCCTTTTTCTCCGTCTATTTCAAAAGGAGGCTGATAAAAACCTGCCAATTCCAGCAGCGGAGACAGTACCACCATTTTGACGATACTTTCTATCATTTGCTGGCGTTCAATCAAATGAAGAAAGTTGCTTTTAATACGGTCTAAAGTTTGTTTTTCTAGTTCGGATAGTTCGGGCAAATCAGCTAACCATTCGGTGAAAAATTTGTCATCATTCACCCGTTGTAAGTCAAATTTGTCTATCAGATATCCGATGGTGATTTTACTGGCTTGGATTATTTGAACCATATTTTTTTTAGTAGTTATTTGTCATTTTTATACCTGGCTCAATTCAATTATATTACCGTCTGGATCTTGGGTGAACAAAGCTGCTCTACCAGAAGCACTCATTTGTACGGGACAGTTGTTATTTATAATCTGCTCTTTAGCAGCATCTAAATTTGCCACAGAAAAAGCTAAGTGTCGGTTGCGACCTAACTTTTGGGAATCTACCATATCCGAGGATATATCAGCGACAATCAGGTGAATTTGAAACTCGCCGACTTGATACCATGCTCCCGGAAATTTAAGCGTTCTATCTATTTTATATAGTCCCAGTACCTTGCCATAAAAATGTTCTGCTCGTTCTAAGTCAGAAACGAGAATAGCTGCGTGGAGGCATTGGATAATTTGCATGGCTGGTTTGGTTAAAGATAGGGGTAATTTTAATTATGCAGCAGGTTAGGGATGCGCGATCGCTCTCAAACCACAGAAAACCTAAATTAGCCTAACTCACTGAATGTCATTCAGAGTTAGCTTGAAGAAATCAGCTAAAATTTCCTAATAGCAATGCAACTATAGCAGTCCTAAATGATTGGCGAAGGCGAGATACCCGCCTTCTTACAGAAGTCGGGTATCTGAATGACTGGCATCTCACAACTCAAATAGAATTGCTATACATCCCATTCAAATAAAATTATAAAGTCCGAGATTTTATATAAGCCAGCTACTTCAGCGGAACTGCCAGAAGGTGATTCAAAACACTGAATTTACGCTTACAGGCTGAGTCTGACAACCTTTTATTCTGAGGCTCTCCCTACCTCGACAACTCGAAAAAACTGAGGCTTAAGCCTCCCTAAAAGTATTAATAGCCTGAACTTAGGAACAAGAAATTATCAATTTTTACTTGTTGATTTTTCTATACCGTACCGCTCGATTTCACTTTGCAAATTCAGCGGCGCAACTATTGCCTTATTTTCAAAGTTTCCCCAATCTTCGCGGGGAATATGCCAGGTAATTTCAAACTCCAAGCCATCAGGATCTTGACCATAGACTGATTTGCTGGCACCGTGATCGCTAGCACCTCGAAAATAACCGTTATTTTTGAGAATTTGAATAGAGTTTGCTAAATCTTCAATTGTCTTTACTTCCCACGCTAGATGATAAAGTCCAATTGTTCCCTTTGGTGGAGATGGAGCATTAGAACCCAAGGCTATTAATCCCAAATCGTGATGATTTCTGGAGCCTTTTACTCGCAGAAAAGCCATCGTTCCGTGTAGACGAGATACTTCTTCAAAACCAAAAACTGATTGATTTATAAAACTCAACTGAACGCTCAAGTTCGCGCACATAAAGGACTGCATGGTTTAAACCTGTGACAGGAATCATAAAATTAACCTCATTGAAACGTAAAATCTTGACTAACGATTTTTGGATATATTTGGATACTTAAATTTTAAGAACAGTAAAGATAGTATGTAAAGTATGCACTTTAAAGTAAGCTAGTACCCAAAAAGATACTATGGAAGCCAAAAGCCAGAGTCACGAGAGAAAGACTTGTCCGGCGGAAACTGCTTTAAAAGCGATTAGCGGACGCTGGAAGCTTTTTATTTGGGGAGAACTACTGACAGGAGTTAAACGGTTTGGTGAATTGCAACGATCTTTAAACGGCATTACCCAAAAGATGCTCACGCAGCAGCTTAGAGAAATGGAGGAAGACGGAATTATCCATCGGGAGGTTTATCTGCAAATCCCCCCCAAAGTGGAATATTCCCTAACACCTTTAGGGGAAAGTTTGAAACCTATTATCGATGCTATGCACGAATTCGGAACCCAGTTGTGAAATTACTTGCGGGTGTAGCGGTGCTTAACTCCGATGGGAAAATACTCAGGATCGCCAGTTAGAGTTAGTGTAACTTGCGGCATTTGGTATTCTGCGGGGACGTAGTTAGCAAATTCGCTGTTCAGCCGTAGTAACTGTTTGAGAATGGAGGATGCGATCGCATCCTGCTTCTGTTCACTTTCATCCACCCCAGACGCTAACTCCACCACAACCGACAAAAACCGATTCTTATCTGCATCTTCCTTAACTTGCAATACGAATTTACCTGTCACCCACTCTCGAATAATTGGCTGTTCCAATCCCACCGTCACATTTTCCGGGTAAATATTCGCGCCGAAGTAAGAAACTGTAAAATTAGAGCGCCCGAAAACATAGACAAAAGGTAGAGGATGAATTCCTCTCCCACTTTGTAGCTGCAAGATTTCTATAGGATTGAATCCCCATTCTGCCAAGAACTGGAGCATCGCATCATAAGAGATTAAACCCCCCGTATCCAAAATGTTATAGCGCACCAAGGGGATACCGTTATCGCCGGAAAACAGCAACGTGCTATCAATAACCTCGAAAAAGCGGCTCAAAGGGTCATACTGTACCAATGTAGGTAAGCGCGATTCACCGAACAAAGTACGAGGCGCATCTGGATTATTTGCTAAAAACCTGCGAATGCAAATACTAAGAGGTGTTTCGTTTCCTAAAACGCCTGCATCTGCTGTTCCATACAGCGAAGCTGAGTCATAGTAGGGATTACAGGAACCAACTCGTTCACCTACAAGACTACGCCATTCTTCACTAAAAACTTCTCCAGCAAAAACCATTTTTATTTGATATTTCTGCCACTCTACACCCCGCGCAATACCGCTATCAATAACATCCTTAATAAACGGCGGATATCCCAACAATACAACTTGCTCAAATGCTGAACCAAGTTCCTGCACAACTCGGAATATTTCTTCTTTGTTATTGCCGGGAGTAATAACAGTAATGGGGTAGCCTTTACTGGCAAGATAGCGGCAGCAATTTGTTGTGTACATTCCCCCCACCCAAGTTCCCAAAGTAAAGCAAATTACAGCTAAGGTGCGGCGCGTGTCAGCATAAAAGTTATCGTAAAAAATTTGCTCAAAACGTGTAGCCATCTGAAATTCATCACTCAAAAAGCGAGGCCAAAATGTAGGCTTCCCAGTAGAACCTGATGAAACAGCAATTATGTCGCAGGTTTCTAATTGCCCATTCCGGCACAAGTCCGCGAGTGAGTGACGCAACAGGTAATTCTCTTTAGTAATCAGAGGAAGCTTTTGGAAATCCTGGTAACTTTGAATAGATGAAGGATTGACACCCTGTTCTTTCAGAAAAGCTTTGTAAGCGGGTATACTAGCAGCGACATCGTGAAATAATTGCCTAGCAGCAGCTTCTGGAGAAGAAGTGCAATGCTCTTCAAGTAGCCCCTGAAAGGGTGTATTTAGGAATGCTTGAAAAGCTGTAATTGCCCGTTGACTTTTTTCTTCCTGCATTGTCGCCTCTCTTTTTTGAAAGTGCTTCGCCTTATAGTGCTTATCGCTAGTAAGTTAGGTTGAGCCACAGCGAAACCTAACAAATGATCATGTTGTGTTGGGTAATACTCACCTCAACCCAACCTACTAGCGCGTCTATCCTAATTTGTCGGGTAAAGCAAGCCTATAATCTTGGAAATTTGGATTTTGAGAATTTTATCAATCCAGCATTTCAGCCCTTACGCGCTACTACTCACTGCGATTTTCTTGGTGAACCTTTGTACTTAAATTTCAGTTTCATCTAACACATGGGGCGGTTCCTGATTTGGTTGGTAAATTGGAATTTCGATGATAAACTCTGTTCCCTCTCCTGGTGCAGAAATACAGCTCAAATTTCCGCCGTGTTTTTGTACAATAATTGAGTGCGAAATTGATAAGCCTAAACCTGTACCTTTGCCTACTGCTTTTGTCGTAAAGAAGGGGTCAAATAGCCGATTCCTTACTGATTCTGGAATTCCTGAGCCATTATCATAAATTCGGATTGAAACTTTGTCTTTTTCTATAACTTCAGTGTGAATACGAATCTGGGGATTGTCAGCGATTTTTCCATTTACAATTGACAACTGACGGCTGGCTACTAACTCTTCCAAAGCATCAATTGCATTGCCAATGAGATTCATGAACACCTGATTAAGTGGCCCGGCGTAGCACTCAACAAGGGGTAACTTTCCATATTCTTTGATTACCTGAATACCTGGATGATCTGGACTTGCTCTTAGACGGTTATGCAAAATCATCAGAGTGCTGTCGATACCTTCGTGCAGATCAACACCTTTCATCATCGCTTCGTCGAGGCGAGAAAAGTTTCGCAAGCTACGCACGATTTCACAAATGCGTTGCGTTCCCACTTTTATTGAAGATAGCATTTTGGGCAAATCTGACCTAATAAAATTGAGGTCGATGGCTTCTATTTCATCCAAAATTTCTGGTGTGGGATTGGGGTATTCTTGCTGATAAAGCGTTACTAAACCCAGTAAATCTTCGGCGTAATCCCAAACATGGGGTAGATTGCCGTGAATAAAGCTAACGGGGTTATTAATTTCATGGGCGACACCAGCAACTAGCTGCCCTAAACTAGACAATTTTTCGGTTTGAATCAGCTGGGATTGTGTCTGCTGAAGTTCCCGCACGGTTTGTTCCAACTGAGTCGCTTGTTGTTTTAATTGGGACTCTGCGTGCTTGCGTTTGGTGATATCATTACAAATGCAAACTACCCCGATAATCTTGCCAGTTTTGTCTTTAATGGCATCAGCACGGAGGGAAATTGGTACAATGCGATCGCTCTTTGTTTTAATCTCTACTTCCCCCCGCCAAGAGTCACCTTTCATCACTGTAGAAAACACCTCTTGTACTACCAACGAATCGGTGTAAACTATCGCCTGTCCCCCAGTATTGTTTAGTTCATCTACAGTGTATCCAAACAAATTTATAAAAGCATGGTTGTGATAGATGGAAGTGCCATTAATATCGGTCATAGCAATTGCATCGCTAGAAGATTCTACGGCCTTTCTCAGCAATAAAAGTGCTTCTTCTGCCTGTTTCTGCGCTGTAATGTCTCTGGCAAAAACTACGACACCCCCAATATTTCCCTCGTCATCATGCCAAGGAACTCTATCTAGATTAAGCCAGATATTTTCTCCTGAGTAGGTTTTTATTTTTTCAATGATTCCAAGTCTAGGCTTTTTAGAATTGATTACTTCTAGGTCGTTTTGATGATATTTTGCTGCTTGAGCAGGATAAATATCATAGGTAGATCTGCCTTCGATATCTTCCACGTTCATCCCCATCCATGCGGCAGCAGCTTTATTTATTTTTAAAATTCGATTTTCTCTATCTTTGAACCAAATCATTGCTGGCATGGCATCAAGAATGATTTGTTGATGTTGCTTTTCAGAGGAAGTGCTAATTTGTCTTTTAACTTGGGCGTAAGCGTTGCTTAATGAACTTATAGTATTTTTCAGTTCCGCTGTACGTTCTTCTACTCTGAGTTCTAATTGTTCATTTGCTTTGTCTAGCGCTTCCTGGGCAGCTTTGCGCCGCGAGATGTCTTCGATAGTTGCTATAAAATAGTCTGGTTCCCCAGAAGGTTTAAGCACAAGAGACTGAGATAAATTAATCCAGACACAAAAACCGCTTTTGTGGATGTAGCGCTTCTCAATTGAGAACGTCTGAATTTTGCCTGTCAATAGCTGACTTATAGACGAAAGATGAATATCAATATCGTCCGGGTGGGTAATATCTGTAAGCGATAAAGTTAGCAATTCCTCATGGCTATAGCCTAAAATCTTACAAAATTTTTTGTTAACTCGCAGCCACCCTCCATCTAATGCTATATGGGCAATGCCAACAACAGTTTGCTCAAAGGTAGCATGGAATCTTTGCTCGCTCATCAGTAGAGCTTCCTCTAGTTGCTTGAGGGCAGCTTCGTTAATCAATTTTTGGCTAGATGTATTGATTTGCATTGCTTGTCAGACCTATATGTTTTACTAATATAAGAATTGCCCCCTCTATCTGTTTAAGGCAATACTTTAATTCCCAGTGTGATCGAAAACACATTAGAATGATTTTGTATCACTGTAATCAACCAGACGCTAAGCGATCATAGCCACGCGCCGAAACCGTTTGCCTAAGCCACAAAATTTTAATTTTTATGTATAATCGGAATTTCAATAATAAATTGTGTTCCCTGTCCAACTTCTGAAATACACTTTAAATTACCTTGGTGTTTTTCTACAACAATCTGATAGCTAATAGCTAAACCTAAACCAGTGCCTTTGCCTATTGGCTTCGTAGTAAAAAACGGGTCAAATAGTTGTTTTTTCACATTTTCAGTCATACCTGAACCATTGTCGGCAATTTTAATAACTGCTAGATTGTCGTCTCGAACTTTGGTAGAAATCGAAATTGTAGGGATTGGGGACTCTTGAGTGGTGACTGGGGAATGGGAAATTGAGGATTGGGGATTAGGAGGTGAACAGGTGCACTCGTCCCTTAGTTCCAAGTTCCCAGTTTCCAGTTCCAAAGCATCAATAGCATTGGCAAGAATATTCATAAATACTTGGTTTAGTTGTCCTGCGTAACACTCCACTAATGGCAGGGAACCATACTGTTTGATTACCTGAATACCGGGATGCCCAGATCGGGCTTTGAATCGATTTTGTAAGATTAGCAGAGTGCTATCTAGCCCATCGTGAATGTCAACCGACTTCATTCCTGATTCATCTACGCGGGAGAAGTTGCGTAAAGACAGGACAATCTGTTGAATTCGATTAGCTCCCACCTTCATTGAAGAAAGCAGTTTAGGTAGGTCTGTCATCAAGAAATCAAGATCGATAACTTCTTGTTTATCTTGAATTGCTGCAACGGGTTGAGGATAGTGCTGCTGGTAGAGGGAGAGGAGATTGAGCAAATCTTGGGTGTATTGATCTGCGTAGGTGAGATTGCCGTAGATGAAGTTAACAGGGTTGTTGATTTCGTGGGCAACTCCGGCGACCAGCTGCCCCAGAGAGGACATTTTTTCGGTTTGAATTAGTTTGGCTTGAGTTTGTTGTAAATCTCGTAAGGTAAATTCAAGCTGAGCAGCTTTTTCTCGCAAATTGGTTTCTGATTGTAGCATTGCGTTCTGCGCCTGTTCGCGTTCTGCGATCGCTGCTGCCAAAACCAGAGTCGTGACGGCAACGGCACCGATAAACGAATCCAATAATAAAAGTGATTCGTTGCGCGACTCGCGGACAAACGGCCCAAAACCTTTGACCGTACCCAAAATTGCGATTCCCGACACGATGAGGATCGACAGCGTTGCGCCACGTTGACCAAACCGAAACGTCGCCCATACGAGTAGGGGAATCAGCATATATTCGATGGGATACCCGCGCCTAAAGGTGATATAGCTAACGAACATCACCAGCACTCCCAAAAGTACAGCCTCAACCAATTTTAAATTTGGGATTTTAAATTTTCGATTTTTAAATTGCTGGCGGGTTTTACCTGTTTTGAGCAACGCCCAATCCAAAATCGGTAATCTAAAATTTGAAATTGGTTGGCTCCAAATTAGCAGCACTGGTGTGAAGACGAGAACGCCACCTACATTCCCAAGCCACCAAGTCCACCAAATCGCTTTATAAGCACTCCAAGGTGCGATGCCACCCAGACACATACTGGTGGTGCCGAAGCTGGCAGCTATTAACCAGATCAGCATCCCTCCAATTAATACAAACTTAAAAACGCTACTCACCCGATTTAGCAGATTGCTGTACCCGATAAATCGGCGGATTAAAAAAGCACCCAACACGGGTGTCAAGGCATCTCCTACGGCACAGCCACTAGCAACTGCAAACACCACGGCTGGCGATCCGTCGATTGAAGTGCTGACGGCAAGGAACTCCCCCAGCCAGATACCAGGCCAAACGCCATAACCCAGCCGTAGGATAGCTGCCAAGGCGATACCTGCCGGAGGCCAAACTGGTGTTACGTTTCCAGGGAGGGAAACCAGTAAAAGCCCAAGTTTAGCAGCACTATAGTAGATGACAGCAACAAATACCACGGCTGTCAACCGTACCGCCGATTTGGGCAATGCAAAAAACTTCATTTTTAAGATCTAACGCCACGATATGCCTTGAATTTAGTATTCCCCCTGAGCCAGGGGAAAGTAGATTTGAAGAATACAAAGAATTATTTTTAAAGACGGAGCAGTTGGTATATTCTCGGTCAATTTGTTATACCTAACTTGAATCTTCCACAGAATCAGCCCCAGGTTAATGATGCCCCTGTATTGCACCAAAGGACACGAGAATCCCACCGATTGCCGCTTTTGTCAGCATTGTGGCGAACCGCTGCCGGAGTTCGTCAGCAATAATATTGTGACGGGGATGATTTTAGGCGATCGCTATCGCATTGTCCGCGAACTGGGGCATGGTGGCTTTGGACGCACTTATCTGGCGGAAGACTTGAACCGATTCAATGAACCTTGTGTTTTAAAGGAATTTGCTCCTAAGGTTCAAGGCGCTTATGCTTTGCAGAAAGCTGAGGAACTATTTGAGCGAGAAGCTGGCGTACTCTACAAGCTGCGACATTCGCAAATCCCCAACTTTCGAGAAATGTTTCGGGTAAACCAGCAAAGCAAAGGATATCTGTTTTTAGTACAGGACTATGTGGAGGGTCAAACCTACCGTTCGTTGCTCGATGCTCGAAAATCTCAGGGGTTGCGGTTTAGTGAAGAGGAAGTACGCCAAATTCTACTGCATATTCTGCCAGTGTTGGAGTATATCCACTCGCTGGGGGTGATTCACCGCGATATTTCTCCAGAAAACATGATTTTGCGGAGTTCCGATCAGCTTCCGGTGCTGATTGACTTTGGCGGCGTGAAGGAAGTTGCAGCAACGGTGGAATCGCAGTTTACTTTGGGAAGTGGCAATTCCCCGCCTTTGATCGCTACTCGCTTAGGAAAGCGGGGATACGCTCCTGACGAGCAGATGGACAAGGGATTGGTTTTTCCCAACAGCGATTTGTACGCTTTGGCAGCAAGTGTGTTAGTTTTGCTTACGCTCAAGCAACCCCACGAGATAATTGACAGCGAGACGCTGAAGTGGAACTGGCGGCGGGAAATTAATCTTAGCCCGATGCTGGGAGATGTTCTGGATAAAATGCTGTCTCGGAGGATAAGCGATCGCTACCAATCTGCCAGGGAAGTTCTCCAAACTCTCTCTGTCAACATACCTTCTACTGAATTTCCTCCTACTCAGCCGCCAGCGCTACCACCGATAGAACCCACACAGGCTGTTTCTCCTCTCTCATACCGCCCCCATCAACCGCCAATCGCCAACCTTCACGCCCAACCCTCCCATCAACAGAAAGGGGAGCCGCTTACTGCGAAACCCCAACCTACAATCCCCAAACGCCAATCCCCGTTTGTCGGCATATTAGGTAAAATTTTGCTGGTGGCGCTGGTGATTACTGGTGCTACTGGACTTGGCTGGTGGGCTGGAAATTTGTGGATACAGTCGATGACTGGTTCCGAGGACAAAGGATCTGATTCCAACTCCTCAGATAATTCCACTGCGCCAACCGATCAGGAAAATCCTTCCCCGCAGTATTCTGCGGCGGAACGCGATCGCAAGCAACAGCTGCGCGATCGCCGCATTAGTTTGGGTGTTGACTACAATTTCTACGTAAACTGGGTAAATGAAACTTTCTGGACGCGAAACCCAGAACAACGGGGAAAAATTCTCGGCGATGGTTCAGAATTTGAGCAATTACGCCTGAGTTGGGATCAAACAGCCGCCCAGTTGCTCGATAAGTTGGAGCAGGCAAACTTGAGCGGTGCGTCGCGCCAGCGCTTGGGAAGCTACCAACCGGAAGATCGCGATCGCTTTAAGGAGCAAGTCAACCAGCTGCGTCTTTCTAGCCGCGCCCTCTACGACCTCGCTGATGTAGTATTTTTCCAGCTATTCCCAGAGCAGCGCGGTAAAGATTTTCTCCAAGAGCCGATTGGTCAAGTATGGCACGCGATAGTTGCTGAGAAAGTCAAGGCCTTGCAGGCTGGAGACGCTTTAGAAACCATTCGCTTCGCTCCTGGCGCGGTTGGGAAACGAGTCAGAGGCACCCTCAAACCCAGAGAAGGCAAAGCCTTCATCGCCAACTTTAACAAAGATCAATTGCTGGCACTCACTTTCACAAATAATCCAAAACTCCGCCTTTCTCTTTATCCTCCAACCACCGCCGTTCCCCCACTGCTGGAAGACTCGACACAAACAACTTGGTCGGGAAAACTTCCTCAATCAGGCTATTACGAATTTGTAGTAATTTCTGAAAATTCTGAACCCGTTGATTATCAACTCGACCTCGGCGTGGAAACCCCTGCTGCAACGCCCTCTACATCTACTGCTCCTCAGTAATCATCTTTTGTCTCATGTCTTTAATTCCACAGGAACCTGCACAACGTCACTTGCCACTGCAAGGTAGCTACAACATCCGCGACATCGGCGGCTATGCTACTCTAGATGGTTGCCACACGCGCTGGCGACAAGTTTTACGGGCAGATAGTCTGCATCATCTCACCCCAGAAAGCCAGCAAGCACTTATAGATTACGGTGTGCAAACAATTGTTGATTTGCGTCGTGTGTTTGAAGTGAACAATGCTCCCAATGTCTTCTCAAAATCAAAAGTAGTAACTTATCTAAACCTGCCACTATTTGGTAATGAAGTTGTATCTGCTCTGATGCAAGCCAAAACACTGCTAGAACAGTATTGTTTGCTGCTGGATTCCTGTCAGAAACAGATGAAAGTCATTTTTGAGACAATAACAACCAGTTCGTTTCCTATGGTAGTGCATTGCTCAGCTGGGAAAGATCGGACTGGTCTGATCATTGCGTTCTTGCTAAGTATAGCTAACGTGCCAACAGAGACAATCGCCCAAGATTATGCCTTAAGTGAATCTTACCTGGCCCCGTTGTTTGAAAAAGACCTGGAAGTAGCAAGACGCAATGGCTACGCGCACATATTTGAATGTGAGCATGAAACAATGGTGGACACTTTAAATTACTTGCAAGAAAAGTATGGTGGCGCGATCGCATACTTACATAAAATTGGGATTACGGATCACCAGATTAATCGTTTACGCACAATTATTGTTGATTAATCAGGGAGTATAGCAATTCAAGGGTTGGCTGCACATCTGTAGGGATAAGCCATTGCCATGTCCCTACAGATGCGGCTATAACGCAGGCAACTGAGAACCGCTATATTTCTCGTTTTTCTATCCGCAATATCCAGACTTTTCTTATCTTCCAATAATTGGAGGAGAAACAACGCGACGTAGTGGCGCTTCATTAGCCATTGAATATGCCATGAATAGCATACTTAACCGTTCTGCTTGCGGAAGACTGACTCGATAAATCAGGTTGTCCTGCTGCCACATCACAGAGGAAAATTCATAGGCGGGTTTTTGCTTTGACCCTTCCAATAGATATCCCTTAATATTGGGCTTTAAGGTGATACGATCGCCTGTAGCTTTATGTTTTTCTAAATCTCGGATAGCATTGGGCGAAGTATTCCTCGCTACAGAAAAACTGCCGAGTAAGCAGGGTTGGGGGCCACTGATACAGGTAAACAGGCTAACTGTTAAACCAGCTGGAGTTTCTGAGGGAAAGACGCGGACAATTAACTTAGAAAAATCTATATCTGGGAAGCCACTAAGTTGAATTTGAGATGGTAAGCGCATTACCAACCCCAACGGCAAGTTGCTTTGAATTTCTTGTAGATGGGGAGTAAATATTTCAGCTGGCCGCGCCTGAACTGGTTTGTTTCCAGACGCTACTACGATTCCAGCGATCGCTAGAATCAGACCTGTAAATAATTTGTTAATTTGTAAAACTTGGTAAAGCAATTTTAAAATCTAGCAACCTCTTAAAACAAAGAATAACAGATGTCATGTACCTTAAGGGAGATTTTCTGCTAGGAAACAAAAGCAGATGCACAATATCCGTTACTTATGGCTGACTAAAGGAATTCAATTTGCAATTTATGATTACAAGTAAACCTTTGTAAAGTATCTTCAGTCTAAATACACAGCCAGCCTATTTCTAGTTTATCGCCCCATCGGGCGGTCAGCCGGATATTCTCCTGATTGGAACCTCACCGTGCCATTTAATTTTATGTCTGCTGAATCTGCTACAAATCAAAAGACACAGCAAGAGGGAAAAAGCAAAAGTCAAAGAATGTTTCTTTTGCCTTTCGCCTTTTTATTACTGCCTTATTTGTCAAGTTGCGGTATTTTACCGCAGCAGCAAGCGGATGCTCAAGCTCCACAACAGCAACAACGGGGAGGAGCCGGAGGGATAACCCCAGTGGATGTAGCGATCGCTCGTACTGACACTCTCCAAGAAGAGATAAAGTTTATCGGCACCACTCGCCCGGTTCGGGAAGTCTCGGTGCAACCCCAAGTGGAAGGACGACTGCTATCTCTCAAAGCGGATGTGGGAGATAGAGTAGCGCAGGGCCAAATTGTTGCCCAGTTGGATGACACAATATTGTTAACCAACGTCAATCAGGCGCAAGCAGAACTTGCAACTCTTCAATCGGAAGTGGCACGCGCCCGAACTCAGGTAGGCAATGCACGGACACAGGTAGAACAGGCAAAAGCTCAATTGCAGCAAGCACAGAGGGACGCGGCTCGACTGGCTGGATTGGCGCGGCAAGGCGCGATCGCTCAGCAACAAGCAGAATTAGCCCAAACAGAGGCTCAAACGGCTCAACAAGCTTTGCTCTCTGCTCAAGCACAGGTGAGTACAGAGCAGCAAGCAGTCGTAGCGGCTCAAGGCAGAGTTAAGGCGCAACAATCTGTACTGGCTCAAAGTCGCGAACGCCAATCCTATTCAGTATTAACTTCCCCAATTAGCGGCGTTGTCGTTTCCAAAGGGATAGAACCAGGCGATTTGGCGAACCCAGGTAGTGAAATCTTGAAAATTGGAGATTTCAGTCGCGTCACAGTGGTGGTGCCAGTTTCAGAATTAGAACTGTCAAAAATTCGGGTTGGGCAATCGGTACGGGTACAGCTAGACGCTTTTGCAAACAGGGAGTTTCTTGGAGAAGTAGTTCGCATTTCTCCCGCAGCGAATGTAGCGGCTCGTCAAATACCAGTGGAAGTCACAATTGCCAACCCTAAAGGCGAGATTAGCAGCGGACTACTCGCACGGGTGAGCTTTTCGTCAACTGCCTCCGAACGGGTATTGGTGCCACAAACTGCCTTGCAAGAGAAAAACCCCGGCGGTAGGGGCGGGGCAAGCTCACCCACAGAGGGTCAGGGGAGCAGAGAGGCTAGAAGCGGTGGTTCCGCAACCGCTCCTGAGCAGGCACGCAATTCAACATCCCAAATCGAAAATCCTAAATCTAGCCAAGCGACAGTATTTGTTTTGGACAGAAACGGGAAACAGCCAACAGTGCAGGCTCGATCGGTGACAGTAGGCGATCGCGCAAATGGAAAAGTCGAAATTCTGTCTGGTTTAAAACCAGGAGAGAGATTCGTAAGCCGTAGTGGTAAGCCGCTAAAAGATGGTGAGCCAGTGCGCTTAAGTGTTCTTTCTGAAACTCAGTAACGGGCAATCGGGATTCACCAATTAGCAATTAGCAATTAGCAATTACCATGTCTGGATTTAGCTTAAGCGCGATCGCCATCCGCCGTCACATCGGCACACTCATGCTCACCATCACTACGTTGGTGCTGGGAGTCTTCTTTCTCTCCCAACTGCAAGTTGATTTGTTGCCGTCTATCACCTATCCCCGGATTGGCGTGCGGCTAGAAGCCCCTGGAATCTCTCCAGAGGTAGCAGTTGACGAAATCACTAAGCCGCTAGAAGAAACTTTGAGCGCCACACAAGGAGTGGTGCAAGTTTACTCCCAAACCCGCGAAGGGCAGGTAAGTTTAGACTTGTACTTTGAACCGGGTGGCAACATTGACCAAGCGCTAAACGATGCCACTGCTGCCTTTAACCGGGGTCGCAGCAGACTCCCCAGTACCATCGAAGATGCCCGCTTATTTAAAGTTGACCCCTCCCAGCTGCCCGTTTACGAAGTTGCGTTGCAATCTGCTTCCTTGGGGGATGCAGATTTACGAGTATTTGCCGATGAAGAATTATCCCGCGAACTCGGTGTAGTCAATGGTGTCGCCGCCGTCGATATTGCGGGTGGTGTGGAAGAACAAGTCCGGGTGCAAATTGACCTGAACCGCTTACAGGCGCTAGGGGTGAGTTTGGTAGACGTGTTGAATGCTTTGGGCGATCGCAACCAGGATATCTCTGGCGGTCGTCTGCAAGGCGCCGACTCCGAACCGCTTACCCGTACCGTCGGACGCTTTCAGAATGCCCAAGAAATTAGCAATCTCTCCTTTGAAGTTGGTTTCCCAACCCCCAGCGCAGTAGGAGCGCAATCCCCCGCGCTTTTACCGCAATCTCGCGTTTATCTAAGAGATTTTGCCGAAGTCATTGATGGGACAGAAGACCAGCGGGTATTTGTCTATCTTAATGGGCAACCAGCGGTAAAACTCAGCATCCAAAAGCAACCGGATGCCAATACTATCGAGGTTGTGGATGGAGTCAAAAAACGGATCGAAGAGCTGCGGCAATCTGGGGTGATTCCCAAAGACATGAAACTGTTAGCAACGCTGGATGAGTCGAAATTTATCAGCAACTCCATCTCCAACGTGACCAGTTCCGGATTGCTGGGTGCAGGGTTGGCAGCGGTGGCGGTGATGCTATTTCTAGGTAGCGCCCGTCAAACTTTAATTATTATCATCGCCATTCCCCTAGCGACCATCGCGGCGATTATCTTAATGCAGCTATTTGGACTCTCCATCAACATTTTCAGCTTAGGTGGTTTGGCACTGGGTGTGGGGATTGTTGTAGACAACTCTATCGTAATGATGGAGACAATTGCCGAAGGTGCTGGCATGATTCCGGGTCAGGATAGCAAAGCCCGCATGAATAGCCAGCAAGTAATCGATCAAGCAGAACGCAGTGGTCGCGAGGTGGAATCGGCGCTAATTGCCTCTACCACTACTAACTTGGTGTCTGTGCTGCCGTTTTTGCTGATTGGTGGCTTTTTCTCCCTGCTATTTAATGAATTAATTCTTACCATTAGTTTTTCTGTAGCTGCCTCTCTATTGGTGGCGCTGACCGTTGTGCCAGCACTCAGTTCCCGGTTGTTGGCAATCCAGTGGTCGAGTGGCCTAGGTAAGTTTTGGCCTTTACGGGAATTTAACCGCCGATTTGAGGCAGCGACTGGCAGCTATACTCGCTTTCTGACTGGAGTAGTGCGTTATCGGTTGTTAGTCATCGCCGCGATTATTCTGCTTTTCGGCGGCAGTAGTTTGTGGATGGTCGGTCAAATTCCTCAAGAAATTCTGCCTCGGATTAATACAGGTCAAGCAAATTTGTTTGCCCAGTTTCCTCCTGGAACTAGCGTGGAAACTAACCAAAAAGTGATGAAACTGGTGGACGAAATTCTGGTTAAACAACCAGAAAGCGACTATGTATTTAGCACAGCCGGAGGTTCTCTGTTCGGCAGTACCACCAATGCCAATCCCCTCCGAGCTTCCAGCTCGATTACTCTCAAGCAAGGTACAGATGTCGAGAAGTTTGTCGAAAAAGTCAATCAGGAGTTTAACAAACTTAATTTGGCGGGGATTCGTCTGCGATTGAATCCCGGTCAGGTACGGGGGATTATCCTCAGTAACTCGCCAGTGCGGGGGGCGGATGTGGATATCATCCTCCAGGGAAACGATGAGCAGCGGTTGCAACAAGCGGGGCGGCAAGCGCTGCAAGCCTTGGATGAGCGAGTAAAAAGTGCAACTTTCCGACCTGATGCTGACTCTCGACAACCAGAAGTGCAGATTCGACCAGATTGGGAGCGTGCAGAAGAGTTGGGTTTGACGACGCAAGACATTGGGCAAACGATCCAGACAGCAATCGAGGGGTCAGTCCCGACTCAGTTGCAAAGAGGCGATCGCTTAGTTGATGTCCGCGTTCAATTCAATGAACAATCCGTGCAACGCGGTTCGCAGCTTGCACAGATTCCCTTATTTGTCAACAACAACAGCTTAGTCCGTTTGGGTGATGTCGCTACCATTTCCGAAGGTCAAGCCCCCGGTGAAGTTCAGCGGATTAACCAACGACAGGTTTTTATCATTGCGGGTAGTCTGAGTGAAGGAGCTAACCTTAGCGATGCCTTGACAGAGGTAGACGAGGTACTGGGGAATTTGCGATTACCCGAAGGCGTGAGCGTGATTCCCAGTTCGACAGCGGAAACGAATCAGCAGTTGCAAAACTCCTTGACAATTTTAGGAGGTTTAGCTGCTTTCTTGGTTTTCGTCGTCATGGCGGTGCAATATAACTCCTTAATTGACCCCTTGGTAATTATGCTCACGGTGCCACTGGCGTTAGGGGGTGGCATTCTGGGGCTTTATATCACCCAAACCCCTATCGGTGCTACGGTGCTAGTCGGTGCGGTGCTGCTGGTGGGGATTGTGGTGAACAACGCCATCATCATGGTGGAGTTGGCTAACCAGATTCACGAACAGGAAGGCATCGACCGACAAGCGGCGATTTTAAAAGCGGCTCCCATGCGCCTGAGAGCGATTATGATGACTACCATCACCACGGTTCTCGGCTTGTTTCCTTTGGCGCTGGGAATCGGGGAAGGCTCAGAATTTCTGCAACCGCTAGGCGTTGTGGTGTTTTCCGGTCTATCTCTGGCGACACTGCTAACCTTGTTTATTATTCCATGTTTCTACGTGCTGCTGCACCAATTCCCAAGTCTGAAATTGCCGCGATTTAGTTTTAAAAAGAAATCTCGCAAGGCTTTTCGAGGCAAGGAACAGCCAAGCCCTTCACAAAGCAAAAAGGAAGAGATAAAACTTAAGTAACGAAGCGATTTTCTCCCTATATTTTGTTAGCGAAGCGGCACGTAAGCGCCGCTTCGCCTCATATTTTATACCCTCTGGGGGAGGCAGAGACTCCCGGAATGCTTTCCCAGTCAGAGACTGGGAACGAGATAACCGTGTTTAGAAGTAATGAAATAATCGCTACCTAAGGACAGATGCGGATTATGCTAATTTTTATAAAGTTCCTTAATAATCCGAATCTTATGAGCTTGGAGATCCCCGTCTCGATTAAACCCTGGCTTAATTTCATTCACCCAGCTTTAATGTGGGTGCTGCTAGGTGTATCCGTCTATGCCCTGTATTTAGGCGTTAAACTCCGAAAAACTAGATATGCTGAAGGGGAAGCCAAGAAAGAGCTGATCAAAGGCAGATATAATGTCCGGCACTATCAGGTAGGTTCAGTGCTTTTGGGGTTGATGGTAATCGGTACGCTTATCGGTATGGGCGCTACTTACATCAACAATGAAAAACTGTTTTTTGGGCCTCACCTTCTAGCTGGGTTAGGCATGACAGGTATGATTGCGGTTTCAGCTTCCCTGTCTCCCTATATGCAAAAGGGTCACGATTGGGCGCGTTACACTCACATTGTGTTGAATTCTGCTCTCTTGGCGCTGTTTGCCTGGCAAGCTTTCAGTGGTGTGGAAATTTTGCAAAGGATTATTAGCAAGATGTAACCTAGCTAATGGCTAATAGCTCTTGAACTAGCTATTAGCCATTAGCCATTAGCCCTTTTTTCTCGCTTTTTTCGGTAAGGGTAAGCCGAGAGTGGTGTGAAAGTCTTCCTGCACTTTGTGGGTGAGACGGCGGGAAACTTGGCGGACGATTTGCGCGAGTAAGCGATCGCCTGTATTCTGGATCGCAGACTTGGGCAACTTGTAAATAAACTTGGGAAACCGCAGGTAAACTGTTAAATCCAGCTGCCACTGAACGCGGGTGATGGTCAACCCATCTGTCGGTACTTCCAGCAATTCCATCACCGCTTTATAGTCAACCTCATAGCCCGGAGCCACGTAATCTGGAATCGGTATCGTGTGGATACGATAAACGCCGCAATCCTGGGGTAGCAGTTCTAAGCCGATTTTTGGCTCTACCTCATAGCCAAAAGCCCCAAAACGCCCTATTACTAGCGAATAGCCGTTTTCTCCCAGCGGTTGGGCTGCCATCGGGTGGGCGCAGCGACAGAACCAACCTTGGTGAGTATCCAGATACTTAGCTACTGTGTGAGCATCGGTATACAGTTCCATGCTGTCTTCAAAGCGAGTGTAAAACCGAGTTGGCTCAATCGTACTGTCGGCTTCTACAACTAAATTGTCTGACTCCATGAAACTTGGTTCTAGATTGCACATTGCTGACTGAATCTCAATCGCTTGACTATCAACAAATTGTGACTGCATCACCTGCTCTCCTGCGATGGTTGCCGTTTCCCTATATAAAGGATTCCCGCAAAGAGTCCAATTGTTTCCATAAATTGTAATTTTTTTCTAAAAGACGACAACGCCTCATAGTTCATACAATTGAAAAGTTGGACTTTACTGCCAAATAAAAATTTTCTCTGTCCAATAAGCATAGCTTGCGAATTTAAAAGTGGACACATGTAATATACGGAGAAAGGGATGAAAGCATTTGTAGCAGGGGCAACGGGAGAAACTGGTCGCCGGATTGTACAAGAACTGGTGAAGCGAAATATACCTGTTCGGGCGTTAGTACGGAACATGGAAAAAGCTAGGGGAATTCTCCCAGATGCGGCGGAATTAGTAGTCGGGGATGTGTTGAAGCCAGAAACTCTCAGTGTTGCTTTGAGTGATAGTACGGTAGTGTTATGTGCTACTGGTGCCGCACCAGGTTTTGACCCGACTGCACCGTACAAGGTAGACTACGAAGGCACAAAAAATTTAGTAGATGCAGCCAAAGCTAAGGGAATTGAGCATTTTGTACTGGTTTCTTCAATTGGTGCTTCTCAATTTTTCCATCCGCTGAACCTTTTCTGGCTGATTCTCGTCTGGAAGAAGCAAGCTGAGGAGTATATTCAGAAAAGCGGTTTGACTTACACAATTGTGCGTCCAGGCGGTCTGAAGAATGAAGACAGCTCAGACTCGGTGGTAATGTATAACGCAGATACCCTGTCTTTGAGTGGCAGCATTCCCCGTCAGAAAGTGGCGCAGACGTGTGTGGAAGCACTATTTCAACCAGCGGCTCAAAATAAAATTGTGGAAGTCATTGCTAAGCCGGAAGCTTCTCCAAAAAGCTGGGAGCAACTTTTTGCTGAGGTAGCATGATTGAGACGTCACCTAAAAAGCAGAGAACCGCTGCGATCGCTGGCATCATTGGATTGCTATGCTTGCTCTTTTACATAAGGGCTTGCGAAAAACCGCTATCGCGCCTAGTATTAGACCCATCTGGAGCGGCGGACGGCACACAGCCTCTGGTGATGCAGGGAGGCGATCCTTATATTCGCGCTTTGATGCGGACAATTTCTGCTAGCGAAGCAAATGTGGCTCATCCTTACTCAGTGATCTACGGTGGCGATCGCGTCAGCGACCTCAGCAATCACCCTCAGCAGTGCGTCACCATTGTTAATGGCCCAAATATGGGAAATTGCTCAACTGCGGCGGGACGCTATCAGATGATCAACACGACTTGGTTTGAGAAGGCTAAGCGCTATCATCCACAGCCGTTTGAGTTTATGTTCTGGCAGTCTTATAGCTTTGAGGCGGAATTTCAGGATGCGGTGGTTTATGCTTGGTTGAGTGACGCAGGCGCTTGGGGCGTTAACATTTCTGAGTTACTGCGGCAAGGTAAGATAAATCCGGTTTTGCGGCGGCTTTCTGGCACTTGGACAAGTTTGGGGTATGGAATAGAAAACAATTCCATGAGTAGCAAGTTGCCGAGGATTTATCAGCAAATGCTGAAAGAGGAACTGAAAGCCTCTGGGTGAAAAAAGGCATAAGCCAAAAAACGAAACCAGATTTCTTAGGGTGCGTTAGCGTTATTCTTAACGCACCTTTCTCAAAATATTCTGATTTTAGGCAGTTTTTCTAGTTCTCGTAAATCTCTAAAGGTAATCCATCTGGATCGCTAAAGAAAGTAAACCGCTTGCCAGTAATTTCATCGATTCTAATATCTTCTACTTGTATATCTTTAGATGTTAAATAGCAAACTGATTTATCTATATTTTCAACTACAAAAGCTAAATGCCTCAATCCGCAAGCTTCCGGGCGGCTCACTCTTTGAGGCGGATTAGGAAACGAGAATAACTCTATTTGAGCGCTGCTACCAACTCTCAAATCTAATTTATAAGAATTTCTTTCTTTTCTGAATGTTTCTTTTATAACGGAAAATCCTAAAACTTCTACATAAAATTGTTTGGATTTTTTATAGTCAGAGCAAATGATGGCGACGTGATGAATTCCCGTGGTTTCCATAATTTAATTCCGATAAACTTACGTTTTTTTGGTAGCCATCGCCATACGTTGAGGTAATAAAACCAAAATTACAATGATTCTTAACTTAAAAACAGTCTAACATTTTTAACGAAGTCATTCAGATTTTCAAAATGAACATTATGTCCACAAGTTTTAATGATGTTCAACTTCGCTGATTCACACAAACTAGCCATTTCCGAATTAATTTTAATAAATTTCTCATCATATTCCCCAACCAGCAAAAGCAGAGGCGTTTTATTTTCTTTTAAGTTCTCCCACAAAGAAGGCTGACATCCACTACTTAAATTACGCAATGACTTAGCCAACTCTATTGGATTATTTTGTAAACGATACTCTACGAGACGCTCAAATTCTGGGTGTTTTTTAAGAGAAGCAAAAAGCGGTTGATTATACCATTTTGATATAAAGGATGTAAAACTCGTTGTTTCTAATTGATGGGTTATTTCAAAATCCCGTTGACTTCTTTCCCATCGTTCGGGTTCACTCTTCAAGCCTGGAGATGCGGATTCCAGTACAACTTTATGAAAATAATTAGGGAAATTAAGAACTAGATACAAAGCTAAACGCCCACCCATCGAATAACCTACTAAAAAACATTTTTCAATGTTTAAACTATCTAGTAGTTTGATTAAGGCGTGGGCAGTGTTTGCCATTGTGTAGCAATTATCTTCACCGATAATTCTAGTTTTTCCATGACCGGGAAGGTCAACGGCTAGACAATAAAATTGGTCAGTCAATAAGGATATAGCTTGATTAAATTCATTGATATCTCCCAAAAATCCATGCAAAAAAAGAATTAGTGGCTTATCTGTGCTACCACTGAAAGAATAATGAAATTGATAATTGTCAAAATTCATTTTCTACAAATGCTTTAACGAAGCCTATTTGATATATAAAAAGTGGCTTTACGAATGCGATCGCATTCTCCCGGATGCAGTAAAGTAGGCGAAGCGTAGGGGCGATGAAGGAGATTTCGCGCACTTTCACTTGAATTTAAATAAAAGTCAACCAACCAAAAACTTGTTCAGGTGTTAGTTCCAACTCCACTCCAGTAAGAATTGGCAACTGATTAGCACCTGTAAATAGTTCCACTCGTTGACCGGGAAACACTACTATAATAGTAGCCTCTTCTGGGTCTATTAACCAACCTAACTCGGTGCCATGTTGCGAACAATGCAACAACTTACTAAACACTTTAGTTTGTCTTTGGTCTGGGGAAAGAATCTCAATCGCCCAATCGGGATGAATTTCAAAACGGTTAGCAATTCTGCCTGATGGTTCAATGGGGATTCTTTCCCATCTAAATACAGCAACGTCAGGGACGATTACATCACCGCCAAAAGTGCAGCGCAATTCTGGGAAAGCATAAGCAATTTTTTGTGATTCTACTATCTGGTTGATGACGGTGCAAAATTTACCCTGTACGCGGCTGTGTTCACCTTGAGGCATCGGCTTCTGAATAATTTCTCCATTGATAAATTCTGATGCAGGCTTAGTTTCTGGAAGTTTGAGAAACTCTTTTAAGGTCAGTTTAGGTTTAATAGCTATGCTCATAAGTCACTTGCTTCCCGCTATGATACTTTTTTAGTTTTAGCGCGATCGCTTCTGAATTTGACCCATGACCTCTCCCCTTGTAGGAAACCGCGTAAAATCGTTAGGTTTGTATTCCACTCAACTACGAACCGCTATAGCATCCTTGATACAAAAAAACCCTGCGAACAGGGTTTTTTGTCAAGTAGATATAGAGAAAAACGCAATGCAGCCGTCACCCTGAGTCGAGATTGATTTCTTAAATTAAGGCAGAAATCGATCCAAAGCAGCCTTTAACTCTTCGATTTCAACTTCAATATTGCCTTCTTTGGCAGCACGACCGATGCACTCAGTTAAATGCTCATCCAAAATCATCCGCGCTACCCGATCCAAAGCACCCCGCACGGCAGCAACCTGCACGAGGACATCAGGACAGGGGCGGCTTTCCTGTACCATCGTCTTAATGCCCCGGATGTGTCCTTCAATCCGAGATAGGCGGTTAATTACTCGTCGCAGTGATTCTTCGCTGTGAACGTGATGATGGGGCGACTCTTGATCCTCATGAGTATGCGGATGCGGATGATCCTGAATGGGAAAGTTTTGGTCAAGTTTAGGGTTCGATCCAATCATGTAGAGTCGTCCATAAGGCATCTGTATAACATAATCTAACCTATCTGAGGGTCAGTACCTCTGGTAGTTTAAAGAAATTTGGGATGTAGGGAAAACCGCATCAGCGATCGCGTCTGAGGAAAGCCAATTCCGCTGTAAAAATAGCTGTAGGGCTATTTATTGTTGCCGCCTAGACCATCACGAAGCTAAAAATTGATGCTATGCAGTTTCCATTTTCTCAATTTCCACGTCAAATCGCTACCTATGTATTTTCCATCCTTTTAGGAGCCATTCTGACAGCTGGCGTTTATCGCGTCCTGCCATCTCAAGCCGGGGTTGCTCCTAAGAAATTTTCATCATATCAGGAGGCACCGGCGCTACTGGCACAAAGCACTATCTCCAGAATTCCCGAAACAGCTGCTGGCAGTTTTGTTACCGCAGCGGTGAATCGGGTAGGTAAAGCTGTAGTAAGGATTGATACCGAGCGTACAGTCAACCGCAACCCCGATCCATTATTTGACGATCCCTTCTTCCGGCGTTTTTTTGGCGAAGAATTGCCAAGAGGCCCTATGCAAGAGCGTCTGCGCGGTCAAGGCTCTGGTTTCATTATTGACAAGAGCGGAATTATCCTAACAAATTCCCATGTAGTGAATCGAGCCGATAAGGTGACTGTGAGACTCAAGGATGGACGTACCTTGGAAGGAAAAGTACAAGGTGCAGATCCGGTGACAGATTTGGCAGTAATTAAGATTAATGACAGCAGCGATTTGCCAGTGGCACCACTAGGAGATTCTAACGAGGTGCAAGTAGGAGACTGGGCGATCGCAGTCGGCAATCCTTTAGGATTGGATAATACCGTTACTTTGGGAATTATCAGCACCCTCAAACGCTCCAGCGCCCAAGTGGGTATTCCCGACAAACGGATAGACTTCATTCAAACTGATGCAGCGATTAATCCCGGCAACTCCGGCGGCCCATTGTTGAATCAGCAAGGCGAAGTTATTGGCATCAACACGGCAATTCGCGCCGATGCGATGGGTATTGGCTTTGCGATTCCCATCAATAAGGCTAAAGTAATCTCCAGCGCACTAGCACGCGGGGAAAAAGTTGCCCATCCCTATCTCGGTATCCAGATGGCAACCCTGACACCAGAAGTAGCAGCTGAAAATAACAGCGACCCTAATGCTCCCTTTGAGGTGCCGGAAATCAATGGCATTTTAGTGGTGCGAGTTCTGCCAAATACTCCAGCAGCAGCATCTGGAATGCGTCGGGGGGATGTGATTGTCCAGATTGACGGACAAGCAGTGGAAACCGCCGCTGAGTTACAGCGCATCGTAGATAGTAGTCGCATCGGTCAGATGCTAGAGATGAAAGTGCAACGCGGCAGAGAGACTACGTCTATCGGCATCCGCACTGGCGAACTGCAAGAACAATCTTAGAAAAGGCAAGCTCTTCGGTAAGTAAAAGGAAAGGGCGCACAAGCTAATTGTGCGCCCTTTCCTTTGCGGGTTACTGTACTGGGGACTGGCATAAGTCTTGTCCAGTCCCTAGTCCCTAGCCCCTTTCTTTAGTCCTCGTCATCCTCAAAGTCGCCATCGTCATCATCATCAACGAGTTCGTCATCATCTAGAACCGGGGGGAAGGAAGTGCGATCGCTTCCCATTCCGTAAGTGGGTCGTTCCTCAAATCCCATTCCGGGATTGTAAGCGCGTGCTGTGCGGTCATCCAGCACCACATCCAGTGCGTCTTCCTCAACATCAAGTCCGCCTGCAAATGCCCCAGTAAAGTCAACCGTCTCGTTGTTTGCTTCCTCAAAGGCGTTGAACCCGGTTCCGGCTGGAATCAGTCGTCCGATGATCACGTTCTCCTTGAGACCGCGCAACCAGTCAGATTTACCTTCGATCGCCGCCTCGGTCAGCACCCGCGTCGTCTCTTGGAAAGATGCCGCAGAGATAAAGCTGTCTGTGTTCAAACTAGCTTTGGTAATCCCCAGCAACATTGGCGTGTATTGTGCTGGCGCTCCTCCGGTGATGGCGATCGCTTCGTTGACTTGCTCTATCTGCCGCAACTCCACCAGTTCCCCAGGCAGCATGATCGTGTCCCCACCATCATCCACCCGCACCTTGGAGGTCATCTGCCGTACTATCACCTCAATATGCTTGTCAGAAATATCAATCCCCTGCGATTGATACACCGACTGCACCTCGTTCACCAGGAAGGTCTGGACTTTCTGCAATGCCCCTAGCGCTGCTTCATAGATGCCCATCGTCTCGCGATAATGGTCGAAGAAAATCTCCAGAATCTCGTGCGGGTTCGCAGGGCCATCCGTCAGCGCTTCTGCTGTCTCCACGCTCATACCGTCACCGATAATCACGTTCTGACCAGGGCCTAGCGGGTAGTCAGCTACTACCCCATCCGCCTCGATTACCTTAATTTCCTCAGCTTCCTGCTGCGAGCCATAAACCACCTGCGTCGTCCCGGATCGGCGTGTTAAAATACACGCCTCCTTCGGTTTCCGAGCTTCTAGCAGTTCCTCAATCCTGGGCAAACCCTGGATGATATCCCCAGTCTTGGCTCGTTCAAACACCAGCAGCACCAGGTTATCCCCCCGCTGCACCAAATCGCCATCGTCAATGTGCAGCACAGCTCCCGAAGACACTCGGTAAGGACGCGCCAAACGCAAAGTTACTGAATTCTCGGTTACTGAAAGCACTTGACCGGATTCCGGTGTTGGCAGTCCCGGCGCAAGCGGAGTCCCCGACACCAATAGCGTTCCCGGCTTTACGGTAGGCTTCGCTCCTGATGTTTCAATCGTTACGCGATCGCTATCCCGAATCAGCAGCACCCGACGAATCGCAGCATCCCCAGGACGAATCCCGCGCACTTCTCCCGCGTCTTTGCACTGAATCTCAGTTCGCGCCACAACCGCCCCCGGCTCTATTTGCTGCCCATCCGTCACCATAATCCGGGTGTGCGTGCTGCCGCTCAAGGGATCTGCCACCGTATCCCGCCGGATCACCAGCGTCTCAGACACCAGCAGTTGTAACCGATACTCGGAATAGTTTTGAGTTTCTCGGCTTAAGTTTTGACTTGAATCTTCTGGCTCAGAACTCCCGCCGGAGTCATCAGTCCTGTCGATTGGCAACAACTCAATATCCGCTGCCAGCAGTTCCAGCCCCGCTATAGACGCAGGTTTCAAACCCGCCCCTTCCGCTGAGCCATCTTGCTCGCCTCCAGCGCCAATTTCCAGCACCAACTGCGTCCGCAACAGTTCCAGCGCTTCTTTTGACTTTACCCGCTCCCCATCTTTATATGGCAGACGCTGCACCGCGCGCAGCTCAATGGTGTATCGTCCTTTGCTGGAAAGCGATGCTTGCGAAGGTACGCTTGGTTCATCGGGTACTTGGAACTCCACCACCGGACGCAGCAACAATGCTGGGCCCTCTGGAGTCTCCACAAATTCAATGTACCGCAGTTCGTTTGTCACCAGCCCAGGAACTATTTCCTGTCCGGGATAAAACAGAGTTGCGTCTTTCCCCATCACTGCCTCTGGGTCGTCCACCAGATGCAGATCCCCAGGCTTAATCACAATCTCCCGCAGAATATCATTTTTCTGCGTCACTTCCACCAGACCCGAAGTCTGACAGAAGATATCTTTAACTACCTCAGTCCCGACTTCTACATATTGAGCGTCCTCAACCTGTAACAAGGAAATATCCTTATTCACCTCGTGGGACTCTTCCGGTATCCACAGCAGCGTCCCGCCTTTGATGACTTCGTACCCCAGTTTGGCTTTTGCTTTTTTGGCAACTTCCACCCCAGCGTATTTAATAATTCCCCCGGTGGTGGTGCGATAGCGGTCGTCTATCAACTCCGCAACCACCGCGTGATTCTGCACCTTCGTCCCTGGTGCCGCCTTCAACTGAAAGCGCTGTGACTCGCCAGTGTAAATCGTGTAGTGGTCTCGCCCAGCGGTCGTTTCTGACCGCACCCGCGCTTGGTCTAGCAGTACAGAAGCCGTGATGATTTCAATCTCTCGACCCCTAGAACTTCCAGTCTCCGCCTTCAGGCGCACCACTCCTCCATGCTCACTCACCAATTTGGTTTCCGCTAGCACGTCTTGGTGATCCACCATCGTACCATTCTGGACTACTGCTTCTGCCCCAGGCGGCAAGTTGTAAACTTCCCCTGAGAGAATCCACAACAAACCACCCCGCGCTGCAATTCGGGTGGTGTTCCCTTGACGGTCGGTTTTCTCTTCTGGCAGCAATCCTTCAAATTTCACTTCTCCCGCCAAGTCGGTTGTTACGTCCTTGGCAGCTTTTTCCGTGTGTGCCTTGGTCGGGGCAACAATTGCTACCTCTGCCAATAGCACTCCCTCGGTTACTGTGTCTCCAGTATTGCAGTATAGGGTTGAAGCCTGAGTCAGAGGAATTGTCGTTGCTTCCCCTCCGGAAGCAGGTTCCAATACCAATGCCCCATTGTTAGATTCCACCAACAGAGCATCTTCCCCGTGCCGAGTTCTTAAAGGGCGCGTCCGCATCCCCCGGCTGAAACGCACCTTCCCATCAAAGGGCGCTCTCACTTGTCTGGCAACCTCTCCGGTGAATACTCCTCCGGTGTGGAACGTCCGCATCGTCAGCTGGGTTCCCGGTTCCCCGATACTCTGGGCGGCAATAATCCCGACGGCTTCTCCCAAATCGACCGGGTGTCCGTGGGCCAAACTCCATCCGTAACAAGACTGACAGACGGATCTCGCAGCTTCGCAAGTCAGAGGCGATCGCACGATCACTTCTTCTACCCCAGATGCCGCCACTGCTTGGGCCAATTCTTCTGACAACGGCTGATTTCTCGTCATCACCACTTCTCCAGTGGTGGGGTGAATCACATCCTCTGCCAAAACTCGGCCCAAAAGACGGTCGCCCAGTGGAATCAAAACGCGATCGCCCGAAGTCATTGCCGTAACCTTCACTCCCCTTGGGGTGCCGCAGTCCACTTCCCGCACAATCACATCCTGGGACACATCCACCAAGCGTCGGGTCAGATATCCAGAATCCGCCGTCCGCAAAGCAGTATCCACCAATCCCTTCCGCGCTCCATAAGAAGAGATGATGTATTCCGTCACCGTCAGACCTTCCCGGAAATTGGTCTTAATCGGCAAGTCAATAATTTCCCCTTGGGGGTCTGCCATCAAACCACGCATCCCCACCAACTGGCGCACCTGGGAAATATTTCCCCGCGCCCCAGAAAACGCCATCATATACACGGAGTTCAAGGGGTCTTTCTTCCGGAAGTTGCGAACCACCTCATCTTTTAGTGACTCAGAAGTGCTGTTCCAGGTATCAATTACCTTTTGGAAACGCTCTACTTCCGTAATTTCTCCTCGCGCATAGCGGGCCTCTGTAGCGCGAATTTCCGTCTCAGCCGCTTCCAGCAGATCCCGCTTGGAATCCGGCACCTGCAAGTCATCCACGCTGATAGAAACACCCGCTTTGGTCGCGTAATGGAAGCCTAAATCTTTCAGCCGGTCTGCCATTTGTGATGTCCGGGCTGACCCATAGTGGGTAAAGGCCCAGGCAACCAGCTTCTTCAGCTGCCCTTTATCAACCATTCGGTTGTGAAAAATATTTTTGATTTCAGGTTGCTCTGCCATTTTTGGATTTTAGTTTATGGATTTTGCAGAGGTTGGAGTTTCTCCGCCTCTGATGATTAAGCCAGTGCAAAGACTTCGGATTTTGGATTAAGAAGTTACTCAGTTTCCCTTACAATTTCTTACTTCCTGGTGAGCAACCCCAATCCAAAATCCAAAATCTACTTAGCCTGCTAAGGCTTCTTGAACCGTCTTGTTGTAGATAATCCGCCCAGGCGTAGTCCGAATGTATTGAGTCAAAACATTCCCTTGCTTATCTTCACGAAGGCGGCGGAACTTGTAGGTTTTCCACACCGTGCCATCAGCCAAGGTTTCCACCTTTTCCGGCTCCAAATCCGGTTTATCATTTTCTACCACACCGTCAAAGCGTACCCAGATGTAGGCGTGCAAATCCACCGCCGACTGCTCATAGGCTAAGAGGGCATCATTCAAGCTGGCAAAGTAACATCCCGCCCCCTTGGTTGCTGCCGGGTTTTCCGCCGTTAGGTAATAGCAGCCCAACACCATGTCCTGACTCGGTGTCACAATCGGCCGTCCAGTCGCTGGTGAGAGAATGTTATTAGATGCCAGCATCAGTAACCGCGCCTCTGCCTGAGCTTCCAGAGAAAGCGGTACGTGAACCGCCATTTGGTCGCCGTCAAAGTCCGCGTTAAACGCCGGACATACCAACGGGTGCAGTTGAATAGCTCGACCCTCTACTAGAATCGGCTCAAAAGCTTGAATCCCCAGACGGTGAAGCGTTGGTGCGCGGTTCAATAACACTGGGTGTCCCGCAATCACGTCTTCAAGCACATCCCATATAGCCGCATCGGATCGCTGAATCAGCTTTTTAGCTGCCTTGATGTTATTCACCAAGCCGCCGCGAATCAGTCGATGAATCACAAACGGTTGGAACAGCTCAATCGCCATTTCTCGTGGCAAACCGCACTGGTGAATTTTCAGCTTTGGCCCCACTACAATCACGGAACGTCCGGAGTAATCTACCCGCTTACCCAACAAGTTTTGGCGGAAGCGTCCTTGCTTACCCTCAATAATGTCCGATAGAGACTTCAGGGGTCGGTTATTCGCTCCTACCACCGTGCGTCCCCGACGACCATTGTCAATCAGAGCATCTACCGCTTCTTGCAACATCCGCTTTTCGTTGCGAACAATAATTTCTGGTGCCAAAATTTCCTGCAATCGGGCTAGACGATTGTTACGGTTAATCACCCGCCGATACAGGTCATTCAAGTCAGAAGTAGCAAACCTGCCTCCATCCAGCTGCACCATTGGGCGCAAATCTGGCGGAATCACCGGAATCATTGTCAACACCATCCACTCTGGTTTTGATCCCGTAGCGATAAAGTTGTCAATCACCCGCAGGCGCTTAATCAGCTTTGCCCGCTTTTGACCTTTGGCTTGTTCAATTTCCTTTCTTTGGGACTCCGCCTCTGCTTCTAAGTTAATGTCCTGCAAGAGACGTTGCAGCGCTTCTGCTCCGATTCCCACCTCCACACCTTGCAAGGTAGAATCTTCGCTATACAGCTGCTCCTCAATTTCCAGCCATTGGTCTTCTGTGAGCAACTGCTTGTAAGTCAGATTATCCGCATTGCCGGGGCTAAGAACCACATAGGCATTGAAATAGACAATCTGCTCCACATCCCGCAGGGGCATATCCAGCAGAATTGACATATAGCTGGGAATACCTTTGAGATACCAGACGTGTGCCACGGGAGCGGCTAGTTTTATATAGCCCATGCGATGACGGCGCACGCGCGATTCCGTGACTTCCACACCGCAGCGTTCGCAGACAATCCCTCTGTGACGCACCCGCTTGTATTTGCCGCAGTGACACTCCCAATCTTTTGCTGGGCCAAAGATGCGCTCGCAGAAGAGACCATCCATCTCTGGTTTGAGCGTCCGGTAATTTATTGTTTCGGGTTTCGTAACTTCACCTACTGCTTGACCATTAGGTAGAGTTCTTTGTCCCCATTCCTGAATTCGCTTTGGCGATGCCAGAGCAATTTTTACGTAATCAAACCGCTGTTCTAGCTGATTTCTCATACTAAAGAAGTCAAAAGTAAAAAGTTAAAAGGCAAAAAAGAAAAGGTAAAAGTTAAAAGGCAAAAGGCAAAAAATCAAGAAAAAGGAAATATTTTTTCTTTTTTTACCTTTTACCTTTTACCTTCTTTACACTTCGTCTTCTTCTAGCTCTTCGCGGGTCAGAGATTCATAAGTCGGTCGCGTTGGTGTCCGCCGATTCGACACATCCGCCATCAAGTCCACCTCAACGTGGCCCGTGGTTCCGTCTTCCGTGGTCTCTACTTTGTGGACGGCGATATCTAAACACAGAGATTGCAGCTCTCGCATCAGCACTTTGAAAGATTCGGGCGTTCCTGGTCGCGGTATTGCCTTACCTTTAACGATCGCATTCAGCGCCTCATTCCGCCCCTGCATATCGTCAGATTTCACCGTCAGCAACTCCTGCAAGATGTAAGCTGCGCCAAATGCCTCCAGCGCCCACACTTCCATCTCGCCAAATCGCTGTCCTCCTTGTTGCGCCTTCCCTCCCAAGGGTTGCTGCGTCACCAACGAGTACGGCCCTGTGGAACGAGCGTGGATCTTGTCGTCCACCAAGTGAACTAGCTTCAACATATAAGCTTTGCCCACCGTTATCGGACGGTCGAATGGCTCTCCAGTCCGCCCATCAAATACCTGAATCTTCCCGGCATTTAAGTCGTTGGTAAACAGCCAATCTTTCCCCGTCTTCTTCTTCCCTTCCTCCAGCTTCCCGTGTACGGACTCCCGGCTCTTCTCTGCTCCGTGCATCTCGTCAAAGGGCGTCACCTTGAAGCGCACTCCCAGGTTCTCGCCAGCCCATCCCAGCAAGCACTCAAACACCTGCCCCACGTTCATCCGGCTCGGTACTCCCAAGGGGTTTAGCACGATGTCCACAGGCGTTCCATCCGGCAGGTAAGGCATATCTTCCCCTGGTAGGATGCGGGAAATAATTCCTTTATTCCCGTGCCGTCCCGCCATCTTGTCGCCTACCTGAATCTTCCGCTTCTGCGCCACATAGACACGCACCACCATGTTCGCCCCAGGCGGCAGTTCGTCACCTTGCTCTCTGGTGAAAACTCGCACGTCCACCACGCGGCCTTTCTCTCCGTTCGGCACCCGCAGCGAATTGTCCCGCACGTCCCGCGCCTTTTCTCCGAAGATTGCCCGCAGCAGCTTCTCTTCTGGCGGCTGGTCAGATTCCCCCTTGGGTGTCACCTTCCCTACCAGAATATCCCCTGCTTCCACCCAGGCACCAATCCGGATAATCCCCGTTTCGTCAAGTTGCCGCAGCGAATCTTCGCCAACGTTGGGAATCTCCCGCGTAATCTCCTCCGGTCCCAGCTTGGTTTGCCGCGCTTCTATCTCGTACTTCTCAATGTGTATAGAAGTATACACATCGTCGTAAACTAGACGTTCGCTAATCAAGATAGCATCTTCGTAGTTATACCCTTCCCAAGGCATATAAGCCACCAAGATGTTCTGCCCCAGAGCGAGCTCTCCGCCCTCAGTGGCGCTTCCGTCTGCCATCACCTGTCCGGCAACTACGTGATCGCCTTCATACACCAGGGGTCGCTGATTCAGACACGTATCCTGGTTAGAACGCTGATACTTCTGTAACTCATACAGAGTCTCCGGCCCAGTCGGTTCGGAGTTTCCATCCAGCGCCCTTACCTTGATCTTCGTCGCATCCACATAAGTAACTTCCCCCTCATCGCGACACACGATCACCATCCCAGAGTCCCGAGCCGCCTGCGCCTCCAAACCAGTCCCCACTAAAGGACGCTCTGGTTGCAACAATGGCACCGCCTGCCGCTGCATGTTCGACCCCATCAAAGCCCGGTTCGCATCATCGTGTTCCAAAAACGGAATCAACGAAGTCGCTACAGAAATAATCTGCACCGGAGACACTGCCACATAGTCCACCTGATCCGGCGTTGTGGTCGTGAATTCCTGACGATAGCGCACTGGCACCAACTCGCCCTGAATCATCTCCTGCTCGTTCACCGGAATATCCCCCGGTGCCACTCGCAAATCATCCTCCTCATCCGCGGTCATGTACTGGGGGGCAATTTCCTTCATCACCCGCCCCTTATCACACTTCCAGAAGGGTGTCTCGATAAACCCATAGGCATTCACCCGCGCATGAGTCGCCAAAGAACCAATCAGTCCCGCATTCGGGCCTTCTGGTGTTTCAATCGGGCAAATCCGTCCGTAGTGACTGGGGTGAATATCCCGCACCGCAAAACCAGCCCGTTCCCGCGTCAGTCCCCCAGGGCCAAGCGCCGAGAGTCTCCGCTTGTGGGTCAGCTCCGCCAATGGATTCGTCTGATCCATAAATTGCGACAACTGCGAGGATCCAAAAAATTCCTTAATCGCCGCCACCAAAGGCTTCGGGTTCACCAAAGATGCCGGAGTCAAGGTAGCCGCATCGCTTACCGTCATCCGCTCCCGGATAATCCGCTCTAAACGGTTTAAGCCCACCCGTACCTGGTTCTGCAACAGTTCGCCCACCGAGCGCACCCGCCGATTTCCCAGGTGGTCAATATCATCCGTCTGACCGATGTCAAATTCCAGATTTATTAAATAGTCTACTGCTGCCAAAATATCCGTGGCAGTAAGAACCCGCATCGTATCTGGCACAGACAGGCGCAACTTCTTATTCAGCTTATAGCGTCCCACTCGACCCAAGTCATACCGCTTCGGGTCAAAAAAGCGCGACTCCAATAGCTGCTGTCCCCCGGACACGGTGGGTGGTTCGCCCGGACGCAGCTTGCGATAAAGTTCCATCAGAGCTTCTTCTTCGGAGAATTGCCCTTCTTTCTCAATCGTTTTCTGGAAATATTCCGGGTGGCGTAAGGCATCGAAAATTTCCGAGTCAGAAAGCCCTAGGGATTTCAGCAATACCTGCGCTGAGAGTTTGCGGGTTTTGTCAATTCGCACCCACACCAGGTCATTTTTATCTGTCTCAAATTTCAGCCACGCCCCCCGGTTGGGAATCAAAGAAGCTGAGTAGGTGCGGCGACCGTTTTTGTCTGTCTCCGATTTGTAATAAACTCCGGGAGAGCGGACAATCTGGTTGACGATGACTCGCTCAGCACCGTTGATAATAAAGGTGCCTCGGTCTGTCATCAAAGGCAAATCGCCGATGAAAACATCTTGTTCCTTGATGGTTCCATCTTCTTTATTAATCAGCCTGGTGGGGACGTACATCTGCACTGCGTAGCTGGCATCCCGCCGCTTCGCCTCGTCCACATCGTACTTGGGCCTCTTGAGTTTGTAGTTTTTGCCCAAGAAATGCAGCTCTAGTTTGCCTGTATAGTCGGTGATAGGACTAAAGGAGTCGAGTTCTTCAATCAGACCTTCTTCCAAAAACCAGCGGAAGCTGGCTCTTTGGATTTCAACCAGGTCTGGCAACATATAAGCGGCGGTGGTTTCGGTCTGACTATTCATGCGTTTCCTCTCTCTAACAATTCGGGCCTCAGCAATCTTGGAGAACAGGGCTATGGCTTTTTGCCCATACGGAGCGTAGGTTGTATGGGCGGATGAGAAAAGCTTCCATACAGGAACTTCTTGTTTTTGGCGGGAGCCTTATTTTTTCTGGCTTCATGCTGCATCCTGCCAAATATGACGGGGTATGGAATCTCTCGCTAACACAAGGACGAGCGATTCGCAATAATATCCTGAGACGTTAACTACCGCTGTTGGCAGTACCGCAACGTCTCAGGAATGTCTTAAAGGAAAGCTCAAAGAAAATATTTAGTGCTTATTTACCTGATATAAGGACGGTGTAGGGCTTGCGGTTGAAGTGTCTTCATTACGCTGAGGATGCGATCGCACTTTTACTGAAAGATTTTTGGTCATAGCCGGTCTATTAAATATTATGACGCAGATTTAGTTTTTTGGTTGACATTTTACTGCTAACTAGGTTAATAATTCTAAGTTAACAGGAACAGGCAACCGGAAATTCTCAATTTTCCTGTGATGTGTGTCTTTTACCTTCCTGAGTCATCAGGAAGGCGAAACAGTTTACAAGCATTTTCGGTGGTTTGCGCTGCTATAGTCTCTATAGAGACCCCCCGAAGCGAGGCTAGACATTCTGCCACATAGCGAACATAGGCAGGCTCGTTGCGTTTGCCACGCTTGGGAACTGGTGCGAGGAAGGGGCAGTCGGTTTCAATCAGGAGGCGATCGCTTGGGATAATTTTCGCCGATTCCTGAATCTGGGTGGCATTTTTAAATGTCACGACTCCGCTGAAACTTATATAAAAGCCCAGATCCAAAAACCATTGCGATTCTTCTGGTGTGCCTCCCCAGCAGTGCATAACACCCCGCACGGGAGCAATGCCTTTCCAGAAATCTTCCAATAGTTCTCGCATCGCGACGGCGGCATCGCGGCAGTGGATAATTACAGGCAAATCTAGTTGATGGGCTAGCAATAGCTGCGCCTCAAATACCATTTTTTGCTGCGCCCAATCTTGGGCTTTGTAAAAATCTAGCCCAGTTTCGCCAATTGCTACAACTCTATTGTCAGAAATCGCCAGCGACCGAATTCCAGCGGCAGTCTCTGATGTCCACTTTTCGGCATCTAGGGGATGTAACCCCACGGCAAAGTGTAGTTCGGGAAAGCGGTTCGCTAGCATTTGAATACTAGCAAACTCAGCAGGCTCGACGCACGAATGCACCAGCCGAACCACCCCCGCTTCCCGCCAGCGCTCTTGTAATGCCTCCAGATCCGACTGGAAAACATCAAAGTTTATATGAACGTGGCTGTCGATCAACTGCATACGTTGAGTCATTAGTTATTGATCGTTAGTCGTTAGCCATTGGTTAAGGCTAAGGACACAAGCGGGATGCCTGTGTTATGAACTAAGGACTAATGACAACTGACAACAAGCTCTTGAGAGCTAAGAATCAGCCGTATCCTCAGTCGTCGCTGAATCTGAAACTGTTGTTCCCGCTTCGGTTTGGGGAAGTGTCCGTTTGAGAGCTTTGGCAAGACGGGATTTTTTCCGAGAGCCGTTGTTGGTATGCAACACTCCCCGCTTTACCGCTTTGTCAATTTTGCTGTAAGCCGCTGACATCCGGTTCTCAACCTCTTGCAGTAATTCCGGAGACGGATTAGCTGCGTAGGTTTGAACGGCACTCATGTAATTCTTCATCAGCGTCTTCACAGCTGATTTGTAGGTCTTATTACGCACACGGTTGCGTTCGGCTATTTGGACTCGCTTGAGAGCTGACTTAGTATTGGCCACAGTCTTGAGGGAAATTTTAGTACAGGTAAGAAAGATAACTAGATAGATTAATATAGCATCTCTCTAAATAGTATAGCGATCCCTGGAAAAATCCAGTTAAGCTATAGAAACGAGTAAAGGCGAATCGCTGGATCGTCTGAACTGATGAGAATGCTGTTTGACCTAAACTCGTGCGGGTAATTCCTAGATGGTGATTCCGACTCCATGCTGCGAATCATTACTCAGGTAGCTGAGGCAAAAACTGAACTGCGGCGTATTTGCGATCGCACACACGACGATCAGATTGTCCACAAAGAGGCAACTGTTCGGGAAGTCTTACAGGCTGTGAAACGGCAAGGCGACAAAGCCCTGCTGCACTACACGGCTGAATTTGACGGGCAAATTTTTACGGCTGAACAACTGCGCGTCAGTGGCTCAGAACTGGATGCTGCCTATCAGCAGGTGTCCAAGGAGTTACTAGACGCGATTGGGCTGGCACGTCAACAGATAGAAGCGTTCCACCGACAGCGCATCCCGAAATCTTGGGTGCAATTCGGGGAGGATGAAATAGTCCTAGGGAAGCGCTACACGCCGGTAGACAAAGCCGGACTTTACGTTCCTGGTGGTAGGGCAAGCTATCCCAGTACGGTGTTGATGAACGCCATTCCAGCCAAGGTAGCTGGTGTCCCTCGAATTGTGATGGTGACACCACCAGGGCAAGGGAAAACCATTAACGCGGCGGTGCTGGTGGCTGCTCAGGAAGCAGGCGTACAGGAAATTTATCGGGTAGGGGGCGCACAAGCGATCGCGGCGTTGGCTTATGGAACTGAAACTATCCCAAAGGTAGATGTCATTACAGGGCCCGGTAATATATACGTCACCTTGGCGAAAAAACTCGTGTATGGCGCAGTGGGGATTGACTCCCTGGCTGGCCCTTCGGAGGTGCTGGTGATTGCTGATGCGGCCGCCAACCCGGTATACGTAGCGGCTGATATGTTGGCACAGGCAGAACACGACCCGATGGCCGCGGCAATTCTGCTGACAACGGATGCAGGGCTCGCGAAGAAAGTACAGTTAGAGGTAGAGCGACAGTTGGAGAATCACCCGCGACGGCTACTGACAGAGAAAGCGATCGCGCACTACGGCTTAATTGTTGTAGTTGACTCCTTGAATGTTGCCGCAGAACTCTCCAATGAGTTCGCCCCAGAACACCTAGAGCTTGAGGTGCAAGAACCTTGGGAAATACTCGAAAAAATTCGCCACGCTGGTGCTATATTCCTGGGTAACTCAACGCCGGAAGCCGTAGGAGATTATTTGGCAGGGCCTAATCACACCTTGCCCACCTCTGGCGCCGCCCGATACGCCTCAGCGCTGGGAGTAGAAACCTTTATGAAACACTCCAGCCTGATACAATACTCTCCTACAGCGCTCCAGAAGGTTAGCAACGCTATTCAGATTCTCGCTCAAGCTGAGGGTCTGCCTTCCCACGCTGACTCGGTGCGACTGCGAACAGAGAAGCCGACTGATGAGTAAGGAGATTTTTGGGTGCTAAAAACTATTCTGGTGGCTTTGGATGGTTCAGAACTTTCGGAGCGAGTGATTGAGTCTTTGAAAGAACTGCAAATACAGCCAGCAACCAAAATCATCCTCTCTCATGTCATTCCTTCGTCTGAGTCTGAGGTAGAAATTGCCGTTGACCGTCCGCAGACGTCTTCTGAGGATTTACCCTATCGGCAGATTGAAAAGCAGCTGCAATCTTATCAGGTTGACCTAAACTGCGACAGCGAGCTAGAAATTGTCACTGGCGATCCCCCTGAAGAAATTATTCGCCTTGCTAATATCTATCAGGTTGATTTGATTGTGATTGGCAGTCGTGGTTTAACTGGGTTACAGCGAATTTTAGAAGGTTCGGTTAGTAGCCAAGTTGTTACAGATGCTCCATGTTCTGTGCTGGTGGTAAAGCCGGGATAACAGTTAAAAGAAGCCCTGGCGACTTTAGTCGCGGCTACACAGACAAAACCTGCGTAGGCAGGTTTTACAACAATTGTTGATTACTCTTAGCGTGGTAGGGGCGGGTTTGAAACCCGTCCCAACGTTTTTTAATCGTGAATTGTATTCGCAGGGTATATTAGACGCAGATTAGGAAAAAGATTCAGGATCAGGCTCTAGATTTTGAAACTCCGAATGGTTCTTGATGTCAGTCTTACTTTCTAGTTTTTCGTCAGTTGAATTTGAGTTATTCCGTTCTATTTCCGCTGGGAAGAATTGCTCTAAGCCAGGGATTATATACTGAAAGCAGTCCATAAATTGGCCTCTTTAACTTAGTTTGGAGTGCTGGATTTAACATTAAATTCATGCTAAGAGGAACCTTTTCTAATTCCTAGTCCCTAATAACTTCTAGTAAAGTAGAAGAATTCTTCTAGTTGAGATTGGCGGAGTAATAGGTTAAGTTCGTAATCAAGAAGCTGAGAACCTGTCGAGGTTGCGATCGCGTGATGAAATTATGGGATGGGTGGGATGATTTTCTAAAACTGATAGCCTCTGACCACAACCTGACTGTGGAGCAAAAAGCGGTTTTCTTGGTCAGATTTGCTCGGCAGAACATCGATACGAAAAATCAGGATATTGCAGATGAAGTTATAGGAGGTGAACCTGAGAAAGCTCTTCTTGCCTATAACAAGCGCATGAAGGAGATATTCGGTAAGCTTTCAGAGAGTTTTCCTGAAGTTAGCTCTGAGGACAAAGGCAAGGTTAAGAGAGTGCAAGCTTGCCTGGAAAAAGTGTATTTAGAACAACAGCAACACAAAGATTCTGAGACTGGTAGCGCGATCGCGTCTCATGACTGGACACAAATTTGCCGCGATATGCTGGAGTCTCAGAAACTAAACATCAGACGACAAGCTACCGAGGTAGTTTCTAAAGCATTTTATGTAGAGCTGGGATTAGTCGAGCGCAAACACCAACCCAGACGTAGCAGCGACTTCTCTGTTTCACCAGAGCAAGGGTCGGGTTTTTTCCAGCTACATGAGGAAGAAATTACCCAAACTTATGAGCATAACGAGTTTCTAGAGCAGGTCATTAAGCAGGGACAAAGCAAAAAGAGCCAAGGGAGGCGCATCGCCATCATTGGCGAACCGGGAGCCGGGAAAACTACTCTGCTAGAAGCGATCGCATTCTCTCCAAAAACACCAGGTTTCCCAATTTGGGTGTCTCTGGGTAGTTTAAGAGATAAAAGCTTAGAAGAATACCTGCGTGAGAAGTGGCTAAAAGACGCGCTTAAAACTTCAGATGTCTCGGAACAGCAGAAAGAACTAGAAAATCTGTTTAAAAGTGGTGAAGTGTTGCTGCTGTTGGATGGAGTGGACGAAATGCCAGCATCTTCACCCGTCGAAGCTTTAGCCAAACTCAGGGAAGAACTCACAGGCTGGGTTGCTGATGCGCGAACTGTGCTGACTTGTCGGCAAAATGTCTGGGATGCAAGTGTTAATGCTTTACCGGGTTTTGATACTTATCGCACCTTGGACTTTAGCTATGGGGAAAGCAATAAACCAAATCAGGTGAGACAGTTTATCTGCGAGTGGTTTTCCAAAGCTGAAAAACCAGAACTAGGGGAACCGTTACGGGAAAAGCTAGACGAAGACAGACATCAGCGCATCCGAGATTTAGTCAAAAACCCCCTCCGGTTATCGTTACTGTGCCAAAGTTGGTATTTCCGCCAAGGCGATTTACCAAAAACTAAAGCCGCGCTTTACGAGCAATTTACACGAGCTTTCTATGATTGGAAACAAGAACTATTCCCCACAGTTCCGACAGAGCGGCAGGAGTTAAACACGGCGCTGGGACTGCTGGCACGGGAAGCAATTGATAAAGAAAAATCCCGGTTTGCAATACGAGAGAGTTTTGCGATCGATGTCATGGGGGAAGACTTGTTTAAGTTAGCAACTGAAAAGTTGCATTGGCTGAATTTTGTCTACAAAGATGCAGAAACCGATGAAAAGGTATATGCCTTTTTCCATCCCACATTTCAGGAATATTTTGCCGCTTGTGCGATTGATGATTGGGATTATTTCCTAAACCACAACAACGATAACCCTAACCCATTCTTACAATATAAGAATAAAGATTGTGTTTACCGCGTTTTTGAGCCTCAGTGGAAAGAAGTAATTTTACTGTGGATTGGAATAGAAAGAGATGAAGAATTTAGAAAGCATAAGGATAATTTTATTAAAGCCTTAGTACGCTTTTGGGATGGTTGCAAGAACTTATATGGGTATCGAACGTGTTTTCTTGCGGCAACAGGTATAGCAGAATTCAGAGATAGCAAGTTGGCTGATTTAATTATTCTGCTAATTTTTTATTGGGGTTTTGAAAAGTGGGAAGAATCGAATTTTGATCCGATAGCCGAAGCTGCTAGGGAGATAATTCCAGAAATAGATCATCCTAGGGCAATCAATCAACTGATTTACTATAGAGACAATAGCCAGAATAGAGATATTAGCGAGGAAGCTACTTACATTTTGGAAAAAATGGGAATACGCAATCAACGATTACACACGATTTCTGAGTTGCCTCCACTAACTGAAGAGGAAAAAGATGAGCTTAAAAAGTTGGAAAGTATAATAGAACAAGCCTTGAATGAGAAATCGAGAATAATTAAAGAAAGGCTCGCTGGAATACAGGCAGAACCTGAAGCCATGATAAATCGTCTAATCCAGCTCATGGAGAAAAATATAAATAATGAATTTATTGCCGAGGTTTTAAAAAAAGTATTAGGATATGAACATTTGCGCTTAATTGTAAAGAAAATCAAGGAATACGTAGATATTAATATTGAGGAAAACGAGTATTTCGACTATTTATATGATGTTATTTGGCACTGTACCCAAAATATGACTTACCCAGAGTTTTATCAGGCTTGGCATGGTGAACCTTGCTCAGTTCAAGCCATAGAAAACTAACTCACTAATATTTCGGAACAAGTAGAGCCTACTGACAAAACCTATCCCATTGCCATCGACACTCAATCGCTGAAAATTGAGGAAAACACAAGTGCGATCGCGCATAATTTTTGCGCCAAAATTTACCGTAATGGGAATGAGTAAAGTAAAGCGCGATCGCATCCTTTACCAGAATCCTTACCTTTCTTGATATTCCTGTAACCAATCCTCTAAATCGGTAGCATCGGCGAAATCTAACAACGCCTCATTCAAATCTTCCAGTTGAGTAACGGATAGCGCCTCAATGCGTCTTTGCAGATTGGAGTCAAGTGTACCGCACAGGCGGGTAAGCGATCGCATAACCATCCTTAGCGCCTCTTCCTGCTTTCCTTCTTCCCGTCCTTCTTCCCGTCCCTTTTGGATAATATCTTGGTAAATTACAGATTCACGCATAACGTCCTCTCTAAACAAACTTTGAATTAAATTCTGGTTAAACCGTAAACCCGCTAATAGCTGAGTACAAGTCGAAATCTCTTTAAAACGGTTGCAGACGGAAGGAGAAATGGAGTCCACTGTCTTGCAGAGAGCCGCCTTGATTGTCGATGGAGGTGAGGGGAATTCCCCAATCTAAACGGGCTAAAAAATATGGGGAAAGTTCCCAGCGCAATCCTAAACCAACGCTAGAAAGAGTTTGGGGAGTTGCGATTTCACTATTGTTGTTCCAAACGGTTCCGATATCAAAAAATGGAGCTATTTGGATAATTCCAATTCCATCGGGTTCGCGGATGAGGGGAAAGCGCACTTCTACCGATCCCAGAAAGCCATTATCTGCAACTCTTTGATTTTGTCGGTAGCCGCGCACTGTATCAACGCCACCAATACTAAATTGTTCTAGGGAAAGTAGCGTGTCGTTGGAAAGCTGGATACCTGTACGGGCGATTAAAACAACGTTGCGTCCGAGAGCCTGAACGTACTGAAATTGTCCTACCCAACTGAAAAATTGCCCATCGGCTGCGGCTTCGTTGATGGTGGCGTTTAAAGCGTTCACGCCTACGCTAAATTGCGATCGCGCTGCAAAAACTCTGTTAGATGAGCGATTTGTCCACTCTTGACTAAAGCGCAAAGCGGTAACTGTGGACAAGCCATTTTCTGGCCCTTCGGAAAAAGAAAAGGGTATCTCACCTAATATATAAGTCTGGCTTTGTCGCCAATCAGCTGATACTGCAACTGCAAATTCTGTGCTAGGTGTGCGGATAATTGGTTGACGGAACGAGAGTGATACAGTTTGCGCTTCACCTTCAATATTTAGCGGCGCAAAGGGTTCCTCAATAATATTGCTGCTGTTGTTCCCATAGCGCAGGCTGAGGGTGCCATCCAGGGAATTTACGGGAATGTCATAGCTTAAGCTGTAACTTACGATACCTTCAGTTAGTCCATATTCGGCAGCGAAGCGATCGCCATATCCCAGTAAATTATTGTGACTGGCGGCAACTGTTCCTCTGATTTCCCCAACGCTGGGAGACTCTCGATTTTCTAGCAGGAAGGCGGTGGTAATGGGCGGCGTTTCCTTGAGCGAGAGCGTTAATACACTTAGTCCGGGAGCAGTTCCGGCTGTCAGTTCTGCTTGTACTGAACTTAAAAGCGGATTCAGTTGTAATAATTGCAACGCTTCTTCCAGACGTTGCAGATTAACTGGAGGTCGGGAGGCACGTTCGATGCGCGATCGCACATAATTTTCTCTGAGCCTATTTAACCCCTGAATTTCAACTTTTTCTATCGCTCCCTCTATTACCTGAATTGTAATCTCACCACTGGTTACATCTTGGGGCGGCAAAAATGCGCCGGAGGTAGTGTAGCGATCGCGAGTGTATAAATTTGTAATCGCAGTGCGAATCTCTAACAGTTGTTCAAAAGTTGCTTCCTTACCAATAAAAGGTTGTACAATTTCCTGTAATTTTTCTGGCGAAAAGACGGTACTCCCCAAAACCTTAATGCTCTTGATTTTGACTCTCACTCCTTCACCCGATGGAGTTTCAGTTGGTTCTGGCTCTGGTGTTTGGAGGAAAGGTTCCGGTATTGGTGTCTCCTGGGGTGTGGGCAAAGGTTCCAGATTAGAGCCTGGGGGTTCCACAGTTCCGGGCGGGATTTGAGGCGGTGTCTGTGGTAATTGTGCAACTGTGCAATCCTGCTCGTCAGATTTGCTACACTCTGGATTTTCTGCTTCTTTGCTGTCTCCTTGGGGAATCAATTCCTCGTCTAATAGCCCTCCGTTAAAACGGAGTGAATTTGAGCTGTGAGATTTTAATTGCTGGCTGTCTGAGCCGACTATTTCACCTTTGGAAAAATTTTGGTAATGGTCAAGACTAGACGGTGAGGCTGCGATGGTACTACAGCCCTTTTCGGGTGAGTGAGGTACACAGATCCCTAACTTCTTGGAGAAGTCGGGTATCTCTCCACATAGCGTGTACTTCATCCGACTGCAAGCTGCTGTATCCTGTTGCATCAGCGTATTTTCTGGATTTCCAGCCCAAGCTGGCGATCGCGTAAGAGCCAGGAAACTCCAGCTGAGGCATAACAACCCTGTATTGATCGCAAACAGCTTAGAATTCATGGCTTTTATCAGTAAATCTACGGTTCGTCAATGATTCTGTAAAACTATTGAGTTGAGGTGTAGAAAGTTGTACGAATCACCAAATCCTTATAACTCATAGTTTTACACCCGTAAATCTACGGTTTGGTTCGGTAAGATTCCGTAAAACTACTCAAATAGTTCAGTGGAGATACAGACAATTGAAAGTATCTCCACTAAAATAACAATAATCTACCTAATGATACATGACTGAACTATATATAATATGCAAGCGTTGGTATCGCTTCAGCCTTTTATTTTTGTCAGGGTTTATTCTTTGTTTTGCGCTCAACACTTTGCCGATCAAGTCAGCAGAGGTGTCGGTAGCGACTCAACCTTTTTCGGATAAGGCAGACCTAACCCCCCAAGGCCCTTCCCTATCAGGGAAGGGGGAGAAATTGCACACTCCTGTCCTTGTAGGGGAGAGGTTAACCGAAAAGTATTGGGTAGCGACTCACCAGACAAGCGTTATCGCTTCTACTTCCTCTGTGGCGCTGGTGCAACAGGGGATTGAACGCTATCAAGTAGGAAATTTTACAGAAGCGATCGCGCTTTGGCAACAAGCACTGGCGCAAACTAAACAAGCAAAAGATCGGGCTGTTATTCACACTAACCTGGCAGTAGCTTATCGGCAAACTGGCAAAATAGATCGAGCGATCGCTTCCTGGGAGCAAGCGATTCAAATTTACGCCAAAGATGGCAAGTCGGATCGCCAAATAGCGAAATTGTTGACAGAACAAGCGCAAGCTTACAGCGATTTAGGACAGTATCGAAAAGCGATCGCACTTTTACAGCCTGCTATTAAAATTTCCGACAAGTCTACGCAAGCCGCAGCCCAAGGAGCTTTGGGAAACGCTTACTGGGCATTAGGCGACTACGATCAAGCATTAGCAGCTCACGACGCTAGCCTGAAAATTGCCCGCGAACTGCAATCTAATAATCTCCAAAGCACTGCTCTAAATAATCGTGGCAATGTTTATCTGAGTCGAGCTGAGCGATATCGCTACCAGGCAACTTTGGCTCGTCTAGAAGGAGATCCGCAGTTCAAAGAGTTGACAAAACTGGCAGAAAATGATGTTGATTCTGCTCAGTCGTCTTTTCAGGAAAGTGTAGAAGTGGGGGGAAGCGGAGCGGCTATACAAGCTTTGCTGAATTTGAACCGCCTGTTAGAGCGATCGCCTTCGCCCAATTTGGCAGAAATTGCCAATAACCGCAACTCTGCACTCGCCTTAATAGAACAAGCGCCAGATTCGCGAGATAAAGCATACGCCTTAATTAATATTGCTGACAGTTTAAAGCGTCAGAATTCCACAGAAGAAGCGGCGAATCGTATTTCAGAATTTCCAGTTTGGATATTAGAAAAAGCCCTCACAATTGCTAAAAATATTGGCGATAGCCGCGCCGAATCTTTTGCTCTTGGTAGCTTAGGGAATTTGTACGAAGTTTCTAGGGAATATGAAAAAGCGCTCTTGTTGACAGGTGAAGCTCAATTAGCTGCACAAAAAGTTAACGCTGCTGATAGTTTGTATCGTTGGCAATGGCAGGCGGGGCGGATTTATAAAGCCATCGATAAACAAAGTCAAGCGATCGCATCTTTTAAGGGCGCGATCGCTACTCTCCAAAGTATTCGCGGCGACATCGTTGTAGCTAACAAAGAGTTGCAATTTAACTTCCGCGACGACGTGGAGCCAGTTTACCGAGGACTGATGGAGTTATTGTTAGCAACCGAGAATCAACTTTACGGGCGAAGCATTGCAGCAGAAGATTCAAAGCTTGTAGCTCAAGATAATAGCCGCAATGCTTCCCCCCAACTAAAAGACAATTCTCTCAAAACTGTTATCGGCACCTTAGAATCCCTTAAACTAGCAGAATTGCAAAATTTCTTTGGCGATGATTGTGTGCAAGTAGCACTAAATAATAATCAGAGAAATGGAGCTATTTCTGACGCCAATGCAGCGGCAATTTACTCAGTCATTTTGGACGACCGCACCGAAATGATTTTTCAACGTCCCGATGGGACAATGAGCAGCTATAAGGTAGAAATTGGCAAACAGCAACTAGAAAAAGAAATCGAGCTGTTACGCAATTTGTTGGAAAACCGGGGAAGCGAAGAATATCTCATCCAAGCCCAAAAAGTTTACAACTTGCTAATTCGCCCGATGGAGGCAGATTTAGCTGCATCCAAACTGCGTACCTTAGTCTTCATTAATGATGGGGTAATGCGACAGATACCGATGTCAGCGCTGCATGATGGCAAAGAATTTTTAATTCAGAAATATGCGATCGCTACCACACCCAGCATCAACCTTACTAACAGTCAATCCCAAGACAGGCGCAAGCTGAAGGCTTTAATTATGGGCTTAACTGTCGAAAAACCCCCATTTGCGCCGCTAATGAATGTTGAAGCCGAGGTGAAAGCCGTCAAACAAATTCTTGGCGGTACTCCCCTAGTAGACAATGCCTTCACCCTGGAAAACTTGCAAACCCAACTCCAGCAAGATAGCTACCCGGTAGTTCACATGGCGACACACGGCAAATTTGGAGTAGATGCCGAGAACACCTTTTTATTAGGGTATGACGAGCAAATTAGTATCGAGCAAATTGATAACTTATTGCGATCGCGTCCTGGTAAACCAGCAGTCAAACTCTTAACCTTGAGTGCTTGTCAAACCGCCGCTGGTGACAATCGTTCCGCCTTAGGAATTGCTGGCGTAGCAGTTCGCGCCGGAGTGGAAAGCGCAGTTGCTACTCTGTGGTTTATCAATGACGAAGCTACAGTTCCGCTAATTGAAGAATTTTATAGGCAACTAAGCCAACCAGGAATTACCAAAGTAGAAGCACTTCAAAAAGCTCAACTTAAAATGATCGCCAATTTCGACTACAACCATCCTGCTCTTTGGTCGCCTTTTATCCTCATTGGAAATTGGCTGTAAAAATCCTTGTTCCTAAGCTGCGGACTGAGAAAGAAAAAATCAATTACCAATTACCTCCCAAATGAATAATTACCCATCTCTTGCTTTTTCCCTTTTACCTTTTGCCTTGTGCCTTTTTCTCCCCATTCCTGCCATTGCTCAAATCTCTTCTGATGGCAGTGTCCCTACTACAGTTACACCTGGCAACAACTTTACGATTAATGGAGGACTCAGAACTGGAAGCAACTTATTTCACAGTTTTTCAGAATTTTCTGTACCTAACGGCGGTAGCGCCTATTTCAACAACGCCTTTGACGTTCAGAACATTATTAATCGCGTCACAGGTACATCTATCTCAAATATTGATGGGTTGCTCAGAGCAAACGGGACAGCTAACTTATTTCTAATCAATCCCAACGGCATTATCTTTGGGGAAAATTCTTCGCTCAATATTGGTGGTTCATTCGTAGCAACAACTGCCAATGCTCTCCGGTTAGCTAATGGCGATGTTTTCAGTAGCGATCGCGCTCAACCACTACCATCACAAATACTAAATGTAGCTCCTTCTGCCCTGTTGTTTAATCAAATTGCCGCAGGAAATATCATCAATCGCTCCATAACTCCAACTCCAAATCCGATAAATCCCGGCTCCCTGAACGGTTTGCGAGTAAATGATGGTAATAGTATCTTGCTTGTAGGTGGCAATGTAACAGTAGATGGCGGTGTATTAACTTCCCTAAGCGGTATTATCGAGTTAACGGGATTAGCCGGAGCAGGAGAACTAGGGTTAAAGTTTTTTGGCAGCGTTCCCTTTGTAGATTTTGCTCAAGCCGATGCCCAAGGAGTGCAAAATGCAGATGTATTAATTACCAATGGCTCAAGAATTAATACAAGTGCTGCAATCGGTAACAAATTTAATGCTGGCGGTATTTTCATTAGAGGCAAAACAGTTTCTATAGAAAATGAAGCGGAACTAGCTACCAGTATCTATGAACCAGAAAATGCTGGTTTAGTATTAATTGCCGCTACAGAAAACGTTTCAATCACAGGCGAAAGTAAAATTTTCAGCACTGTGGAATCTCAGGGAGTAGGCAAGGCTGGGGGTATTATTATCAACGCTCCTTCAATTTCAGTAAAAGATGGCGCTCAATTACAAACTCTAGTGCGTGGAGGTGGTATTGGAAATGCCGGAGTAATATCTTTACAAGCTACAAACAATGTCTCTCTTACAGGCGATGGAAGTGGTATTTTCAGCACTGTGGAATCCACAGGTATCGGCAATGCTGGTGGTATTGTTATTAACTCTCCTTCAATTTCCCTACAAGACGGCGCTCAGCTGCAAACTCTGGTGCGGGAAAATGGTTTAGGAAATGCAGGATTGATATTTTTACAAGCTACAGACTCGGTTTCTTTAGAAGGTAATGGTACTGCAATTCTTAGCACTATACAACCCGGAGCTGTGGGTAATCTTGATACTCTTGCTGGGAATATTTTTGGCGATTCACTAGCCACAGGTGGGGATCTCATTGCTTCTATTGGTATCGAAACTGGAACGCTTACCATAAAAAACGGCGCTCAAATTAATACCAGTACTGGAGGAATAGGAAATGCTGGCGCTGTATTTGTGTTAGCAAAAGATTCGGTTTCTATAGAAAATGGCATCGGCATATTAAGTGGTGTAGCAAAAGAAGCAACAGGATCGGGCGGCGGTATCATTATGGTTAGTAAGTCTTTTTCTGCTACTAATGGCGGTGGATTAACAACTGAAACTCAAGGACAAGGCAACGCTGGCGTTATACTTTTGGTAGTTGAAGATTCTATTTCTCTTAAAGGTAATAACGCACCACCAACATCATTACAAACTGGCATTGCTAGTACGGCGAGCCTGGGAAGCAGCGGCAAAGGCGGCGGGATTATTCTTAATTCTCGGTCGCTTTCGATAGCTGATGGCGCTGGAGTTAGCGTCAGCAGTGCAGCAACAGGCAGCGCCGGCGACATTATTATGACGATGAGCCAAGGCATAACGATGGACGGCGGGAGCATTACAGCCGAGTCTTTGCAAACTGGCGGTGGTAATATCGTGATTTCTGCCAAAGATATCAGCCTGCGTAATAGTAGCCTGATTAGCACCAGCGTTTTTAATGGCGACGGTGGCGGCGGCGATGTCTTTCTCGTGGGAACTAACCCAGAATCTTCACAATTCATTGCTCTGGAAGATAGCGACCTTCTGGCGGCTGCTGAAAATGGCCCAGGAGGAAACATCACGGGTAGAGATATCCCTGCTTTTATCTATGACAAATATGCTCCGGTTCGCAAAGACTTTGTTGATGCCAGGATATTTCGCAATAACGGTCGCGTTGATATTTCAGCTTCCTCTAGATTTGGCACCAATGGTGTAGTCGATGTGCCAGATTTCACCTTTTTACAAAATTCGATTTCGCCATTAGCAGCTAATTTTGTTAGTCCCGATCAAGTGGTGGCTGGTAGTTGCCTGGCGCGGCGCAATGTGGAACGGGGAAGTTTCACAGTCACGGGTACGGATGGTTTACAGCCGACTCCGTATGATGCACAAAGCGATCGCTACCGTCTCGTAGATGTCCAACCCCTTGAGGAAGAGGGGGAGAGAGGTAGACAGGGAGAGGGGGAAACAGAAAATAATCAATCCCCAATCCAAAATTCGACCCCCCCTACCCCCCTTCAAAAGGGGGGAGATGAAATCCAAAATTGGAAACTGGGCGATCGCGTTGTTGAAGCCCAAGCAATGACCGCTACCGCAGATGGACGCATTCTCGTCGCCACAGCTGCTCAAAAGGTGGAACCTGTCAGTGCTAAGGATTTAATTTGCCATCCCGACACTGAGCCGGAAAAACCTGAGTAATACTAAATCATTAGTTATGCGTTAAAAATTTAGCATTGTTTACAAACTTCCCAAGGCAGGGATAGCAGTCCTAAATGATTCGTGAAGGCGAGATACCCGACTTCTCAAAGAAGTCGGGTATCTGAAGGGCTGGCTCACAACTCAAATAGCATTGCTATATATCAGGTTTTGCTTGAGTAAGATTATTCTCGTTCCCAGCCAGAGACTCGAAGGAATCCGGGAAAAAGTCAGAAATATGGAAAATGCGATCGCCAACGTGTAGTAAAAAAAACTACGGGCATCACAACATCTGTGTATATCTATGGCTATTTCCCGTCAATTCGCTACTACAGTAACCGGAACTGCATCAATTATTTTGATCCAGTTCTTCGGCTTAATCGATACCCCCCTCAATTCGATATTCAATCGTGTATCTAGCGATCTAGGGTTTAACTCGATGGCTTACGCAGATGTTGTGCTGAAAGCTCAAGCTGATTCTAGGTTTGAGCCTGGTGACGTAGGTGCGCCGAGAGACACCAAAGGCACTGGCACCCAAGTGCGCTATCAGCCACCCAAGGATCTCGATGCTCCCAGCGGCACCAGAGGCACTGGCTCGCGAGGCTCATGCGGTGAAGCTGCCTCTGTATCTCTAACTTTGCTAGTTCCTAAGAATCACACCGGATTGACTGCATCAGGTCATCCCACCTTTTTCTGGTATCTGTCAGCTGACCCTGGAGTACCGATAAACTTTACACTGGTGGAACCAGGAGTACCCAAACCAATCATTCAGCAACAGATAGACAAACCCAAGGCTGGAATTAATCAGCTCCAAATGCCCAAAGACCTGCCTGAACTGGTTCCGGGACGGCAATACCGCTGGACAGTGACACTGCTTTGCAATCCCGATCGACCCTCTGTTAATCCTATAGCTCAGGCAAGGATTAAGCGCGTACAAGCATCACCCGCTCTGTTGGAACAACTCGCGGCGGCTAATTCAGACTTTGACAAGGCAGCAATCTATGCTGGTGCCAGTTTATGGTATGACACTCTAGCAGCAATTTCAGCAGCCCGTACTGCTAACCCCAACGATCAGTTTATCCGCAATGATTTTCTGTTGCTCTTAGAAACAGTTGGACTCAAGGAAGTGATAGATATGGAGCGGCAACAACTGGTGAAGCAGTAAACTGGGGACTAGGGTAACGTCTTCTCAATCGCCTCCTAACCAATCCCTAGTAATACAAAATTAAGTTTGTCTCCGCTAGAATAAAAGGCAGTTTTCAAGAAGAAAACTGCCTTTTTCTTATCAAATTAGTTCACTTAAAAATAGTTGTAGTTGTATAGCAATCCTAAATGATTCGTGAACTTCTGTAGGGACACGGCAGTGCCGTGTCCCTACACCAGGGCGAATACTCGTTCACAACTTAAATAGGATTGCTATAGGTTAGATTTTTAGGTTTAAGTGAACCGTATTAATTTATCAGATGCCTCGGCATCTGGATGTACATCTAATTTTCAATTTAGTTGAAGAGCTGTTAGTCATTAACTATAATGACTAACAGCGAAATTTTGCGCGATCGCTTCCTGAATCCCCTAATTCCCAGTCTCTGACTAGGAACTAAAAAAGGAGGCAGAGCCTCCTATAATATCGCCTGAGGCATAGCCTCACAACTTACATTTCCAGTCCGCAACTGGGAACGAGAATGTTAATTTTTAGATTGGGATGCCAGAAATTGCTTCAGCTGAAGCAAACTTAAGGACTGCCCTACATTCAGCGGTAGCAGAGATATCCCTTCCAAACGCGACTGCACCCAATTTTCTCCCCAGTACCACTCGTGATAACCATCAATTCCTTGGCTCAGAATCAGGCGCAGACAGTGAGGCTGGGCTATTTCCACCTTGTGTTCTATCGCTACGAGTCCCGCCCAACTCGTGTAGGTTAATCCTTCATGCAGCTGTTCCGGTAGTCCAGCGGGAAAGCGCTGCGACCACAGCCACTGGCGCAACAGGTTTGTACGCAGCAGGCTGTCGCCGATGGCTGCTGCTGGGGAATTTACTTCAATTCTGAGATGGCTTTGTTGAAAGGTTCCTAGCATAAGGAGTTTTTTGTTGTTAGTTGTTACTGGTACAAAAATTTCTATCTACCTATCCTAACTAATTGTATTGAATACAGCTAATTTGATATGTTTTTTTTACTCTGTTCTATAAAAAAAGTTTTTGATTTTGTACAATTATAGTTATTTTTATATCCTAAAAATAACTATAATTGTTTATTTCTAAAAAGCAGATCCAGGGGCGATTCAAGTGATAAGAAACAAGAGATGCCCCATCACTCGTGCCGCCATGCTTACAATAAAAATAGAGTCTGTTAAGAAATGTAAGGTTTTTTCATGGCTGATCAGTTAATTCGGGCTACAGCGGCAGAGGGTGGAATTCGCGCCGTTGGTGTCATCACAACACGCCTTGCACAAGAAGCTAAACAGCGGCACAACCTCTCCTACGTAGCGAGTGCGGCGCTGGGACGCGCTATGTCATCGGGACTATTACTTGCCTCTAGCATGAAGCGTGAGGGGTCAAGGGTCAACATCCGCATCAAGGGCAATGGGCCGCTAGGTGGGCTGCTGGTAGACGCGGGATTAGACGGAACAGTGCGGGGTTATGTAGAAAACCCAACTGTGGAACTGCCTCCGAATGCCAAAGGCAAACTTGATGTAGGCGGTGCTATAGGTCGGGAAGGATACCTCTACGTGGTGCGCGATGTTGGATACGGCTACCCGTATTCCAGTACCGTTGAGCTGGTTTCGGGCGAAATTGGGGATGATGTCGCTCATTACCTGGTGACATCCGAACAGACACCCTCAGCGCTAGTGGTGGGTGTATTTCTGGAGGCTGGCAAAGTAACCGCGTCTGGCGGGTTACTGTTGCAAATCATGCCCAAGGCGGAGCGAGACGAGCAACTGGTGCAAACTTTAGAATCTCGAATGCAATCACTGGCGGGTTTTACCCCTTTGTTACAGGCTGGTAAGACGCTGCCGGAAATTTTTGAACAGCTACTGGGAGACATGGGTCTGGTAATATTACCAGAAGTCCAAATAGTACGTTTTCACTGTGGTTGCTCCATGCGTCGGGTTTTGGGTGCATTAAAGATGCTGGGTGAAGCAGAACTGCAAGACATGATTGAAAAAGATGATGGAGCAGAAGCTACTTGTCATTTTTGCGGAGAAGTTTACCAAGCGAGTAGTGACGAATTGGCGGCACTGATTGAAGATTTACGAGCAGGGTCTGTTTAGCTGTAAATGGCTAAGGCGAAGATGGCTAAATGAACAATTAGCAATTAGAAAACAACTCCGGATAGAGGTAGCTTTTTCTGGCTTATAGGAGTAGCATTGCAACTACTGTATGTGCTAGAAAAGCATTCGTCCGAGGCGAAGCGTATTGTGGTGTGAGTAAGCTATGACCAGAAATCCGGAAATTCCAGAGCGCGGGCGTTTAGGCAAGTCTTCCAATCGCGGTTGGTCAGGAGATAAGAAATCGCCTGCCTCTGGGAGTCCGAGCGATCGCGTCTCCCCAAAGGCACCCGCTCGTAAACGCTCATCTCCACAAGATAGTCGTCCTAGCCGTTCGGCGGTTAATAGTTCTCTACAAGGGCTTGAGCCTAATCCATCTTTACAGCCCCAGTCACCGACAGAAGAACCCCAGAAACCTAAGAAAAAGAGGGGTTTGCGCTTGCCGACAAGCTGGGCGTTTTGGGGGGCGTTGGTCGTCCTGCTCTCTGGTGGGATGGGATTTATGGCGGTGGCGCTGTTGTTTAAGCTGCCAGCTTTGCCTAATTGCCCAGCGATTTTTTGGCCTACTGCTAGTGCTTCGCTACGCCTAACCTGCGCTCAGATAGCGGCTTCTAAGCAGACGGCGGACAATTTGCTTTCAGCGATCGCGTTGGTGAATTCTCTGCCAAAAGATCACCCCCTGCGTCCAGAAATTGACCGCAATTTGGAAGAGTGGTCACTGGATATCTTGAAATTAGGCGAGGAATCTTTCCAAGCGGGAAAATTGGAGGAAGCGATCGCAGTGGCGAGGAAAATTCCCACTGGCGTTCCTGCTTACAAGTTAGTAGATGAGCGCGTAACTCGCTGGCAGTCTATTTGGTCAAAGGCAGAAGGATATTATCAAAAAGCCACTGATGAAGTGCGCGAGTCTAACTGGACTCAGGCTTTTCGGGAAGCAGTGCAACTGGTTTATTTAGGAAATAACTACTGGGCTACTACCAAGTACGATGAACTGGTTAATTTGATTCAGGCGGCGCGGGAAGAAAGCGCCAAGTTAGATAAAGCGTTCCAGCTGGCAAGAAGCGGGGGATTAAATAATCTCTTGGAGGCGATCAAACTAGCGCAGGCAATTCCTGCAAACAGTTTGGCATATAAGGAAGCTCAAGGCGCGGTGACAGACTTTGGGCGGAAATTAATTGATATGGCTCAAGAGGCGCTAGATAGAAAAGACTGGCAAACGGTAATTTTAATCACGAATAAAATTCCCCAAAGTCTCAATCTACAAGTAGAGGCTCAAGATTTAAACGATTTGGCTAATGCTCAGTCTCGCGCCGCACAAGGAACTGTAACAGATTTGGAAGAAGCGATCGCGCTTGCCCAAAAGCTAGATTTAGGGCGACCACTATACGATAAAGCCCAGGAATTAATAACTCGTTGGCAGCGAGAAATTGAAGATGTGGCGCATCTGGAACGGGCGGGAGAATTGGCAAAAGGTGGAACTGTAGGCGATTTATCAGCAGCGATCGCGGAAGCGCAGCTGATTCCCAGCACTAATCCCCGTTACTCGCAAGCAAGAGCGCAAATTAGTAACTGGACAAGTCAAATTGAAACTATAGAAGACCGTCCCTATCTCGACAGCGCCGAACAATACGCGAATTATGGCGATGCTGGTTCCCTCTCTGAAGCCATTAACCAAGCTAGTCAAATTCGCCAAGGACGCGCCCTATATAGCGAGGCTAGGGGCAAAATCCGCCAGTGGACTGAAAGAATTGAGCGTCAGCAAGACCAGCCTTACATGGATCAAGCGAAAGCCTTGGCTGATGCAGGCGATTTATCCGGCGCTATTGCTACAGCGGAGCAGATTCAGCCAGGACGGGCGTTGTATCAAGAGGCTCAAAGGCAAATCGGCCGCTGGACTAACCGAATCCAACGGATAGAGGATCAGCCTTACCTCGACCAAGCAAGAGCTTTGGCGGTTTCTGGCAATCTTCCTGGCGCTATTAACTCCGCTGGACAAGTTAAAGCGGGAAGGGCGCTTTACGGTGAAGCTCAGGAAAAAATTAAAGGCTGGCGTCGGGAACTGCGATCTACTGAGATTTTGCAATCAGCTTATCAGTTAGCGAGTCCAGGGACACCGGATGCGATCGCCCAAGCCGTGCAAACAGCCCAAGAGGTGCGTAACTCGGCGCGAGTCGGTTCCCAAGCTAGAGAAGCCATTAATCGCTGGAGTTACCAACTTTTATCGATGGCGCAGGATCAGTCTAGGAACGACTTGCGAAGAGCGATCGCGATCGCCCAAAATATCCCCAGCGGTACATCCGCCTACTCTGATGCTCAAGCTTCAATTGAGGCTTGGAAAAAAAGCATAGAGCCTCCAGCTTCCCTCGAAACAACGCCGAATTAGGGACTGGGGGCTGGGGACTGGGTAAGATTCTTCCCAATTCCCAATCCCCAATTCCCAATTCCCAATCCGATCCTATTACGGGCTGATTGTAGTAGGTATCTGCACAGTAAATGTAGTCCAACCATCGGAGCTTTTTACCTGAATAATTCCTTCTAGTTTTTCCACTAACTGATGCACCAGAGCCAAACCTAATCCGCTTCCACCTTGTTTCCAAAAATCAGCATCAGGAACCCGATAAAATTTATCAAATACTTTAGGTAAATACGCCGCCGCTATTTCGGCTTGATTAGCAATCTTAAAAATAACTGTTGTCGTTGAGTTGCTTTCTCTAGCAGAATCATTCAACTCGACGCTGATGGAAATTTCTCCATATTTTGGCGTATATTTACACGCATTATTGACCAGTTCTCTCAATATCTGTTCCAGACACGCGCGGTCTGAGGTAATTGGGGGAAGGTGGGGAGGAAGATTAACTTTGAGGATTTGCTGACGCTGTTCTATACGTATTTGAAAACGCTCAATTATATTAGATAACCAATATTGTAAAATTAAAGTTTCTAAGGATATTTCCTGTATTTCAGATTCTAATCTTTGCCAATCCAAGATATTATTAACCATATCCATCTCTCGGACACATTCGGCTTCTAATAGCTTCCTGTAGTGCTGTTTTCGTTCTTCGTTAGGGATAACTTCTAACATTTGGATCATCATCTTCATATTTGCCAGAGGCGCACGCAGTTCGTGGGAGACTGTAGCCAGCAAATCATCTTTCTTAACATTTAACTCTTGGAGTTCTTGGATTTTATTTTGCAGATTGGTAACGGCTTCTTGTTTTTTCAGACGAATAGCGATCGCTTCTAACAATTCCGCCCTGGTAAATGGCTTAGTCAGATAATCATCAGCCCCCAACTGCATCCCTTGGCGCAAGTCTGCTCTATCCGCTTTAGCTGTGAGAAAAATGAAGGGAATCATTGCCGTAGTCTTATCTTGGCGCAATGTATTTAGCACAGCGTAACCATCAAAATCTGGCATCATAATGTCGCAGATAATCAAATCGGGTTTGTGAACGGTGGCAAATTTCACGCCCACATCACCGTTTTCTGCCCCGATAAACTCAAACCCTTCAGCCTTCAACAGAAGGCGCAGGTTGTTTCTAACTGCTGGCTCGTCTTCAATCACCAGAATCTTCTTCACAGGTCTAACTCCTCAGTTGGTTATGCACCGGAAGACAGACTCTAAAAGTTGTGCCAACTCCAACTTGACTGGCTAACATAATCCTACCCTGATGTAAATCTACGCACCTTTTGACAATTGTTAACCCTAAACCCGTACCAGTAATATTAGTAACATTGGTGGCCCGATGGAAAGGCTCAAACAATCTGCTTTGATCTTCTACCGGAATGCCGCAGCCTTCGTCTTGAATTTGAAAAGTAGCCTCTTCATTATGGTAAGCGAGTTCAAAACGAATAGCTCTCCCCTGGGCTGAATACCTAATAGCATTCGAGAGCAAATTGCTCAGGATTTGCCGCAACAGTTTTTTATCTATGCAAGCCATGAGGACAGGATATTGGCTGACAAAGACAATTGTATGTCCAGCATCTGTAAGTTGGATCTCGGCGACTAAGGCGCGGCAGAACTCTACTAGCTCCAGGGGTGCCGGATTAAACTCTAGTCTACCTGCTTCTGCCTTACCTATCGTTAGCACATCGTTTAACAACTGGTTCATGTGCTGCACAGAAGATTGAATCAAATGCAGTTGTTGTAGTCTTTCCTCTGGACTCCATTGTTCGCCGTAATATTCAAGTAGTTCGGCGGAAGACAAAATCACGCTCAACGGTGTGCGGAACTCGTGAGAAGTTATGGAGACAAAGCGAGATTTAAGTTCGCTGAGTTCTTTTTCTTTGTTTAAAGCATTAATAATTTCTTCTTCTGCCCGTTTGCGCTCGGTTATGTCTATGCACGATCCGATGTAACCAGCAAAGCTACCATCGGGTGTATTGCGTGGGATACCCATATCAATAACCCAACGATAATTACCATCAGCACGCCTGAGGCGGTATTCCGCCTGCACTTGTTTGCGGTCATGGAAGGCTGAATAATAGGTGTCTATAAAACTATATAAATCATCAGGATGTATGCTTTCCATCCAACCGTTGTTTAATTCTTGTTCGAGGCTGCGTCCAGTAAAATCTAGCCAAGCTTTGTTAAAAAATGTACTAACACCGTTAACCTCTGCCACCCAAATCATTGCAGGTACGGTATCAGCCATAGTCCGGAAGCGTTGTTCACTCTCGCGCAAAGCTTCTTCCATCTTTTTGCGCTCAGTCACATCGAGAACTAGGGACAGCAGTGATACTAATTTGCCTGATTCATCTAATAGCGCTGAATTGTACCATTCGCAATAAACAACTGAGCCATCCTTGGTGTAATTGCGATTTCGCGATACATTACGTTGTTCGCTGCTGTCGATTAAGCGCGCCATCGTGCTATTAACAGCTTTTATATCAGAGGCAAAGATAAACTGCCATTTATTCGGACTTAATCCCAGAACTTCGTCGCTATGCCAGCCGAAAACTTTTTCGGCTTCCGGCGACCAACGGGACACACGAAAGTTTGAATCCCATTCTATGACTGCTAAGGGCGAATTTTCAAAATGAAAGTTCAGTCTTTGGAGTGCATCACGCAGCGCTTGTTCGGTCTGTTTTTGAGTTGTGATGTCACGAGAAACAGCTAATACTGACTCGACTGAACTATCACGATTAAATTCAGGAACGAAACGAGATTGATAGTATTTATAACCGTATTGTATCGGGAAATTCCATTCAATAATACATTCTTCTTTGGTGTCTAAAACGTGTTGAATACTCTGTTGAAAGTAAGTGGAAGTTTCTGGGGGTAATTCTAACTCTGAAGGCTTTTGACCGATAGTTGTTTGTGGCGAGATTCCCATTGACCGTTCTACAGCTGAGTTGATGTAAAGATGGCGAAATTCACGGTCAAATCGGGCAATGATGTCAGGAGAATTTTCAGCTAATGCTTTGAATTCTTGTTCGCGGCGGTGTAGTTCTGCTTCGGCAAGTTTGCGTAGCGTAGTTTGCCGTAGGCTTTCGCTTATATCTTCTACTGTGCCAACATGACCGATGAGTTCGTCTTGATCTGAAAACATGGGGGATGAGCGAACGTGAACCCAACGCACGATTCCCTCTTTTACAAGCAGGCGAAACTCTGATGCGTATTCTCTGCCTTCACGAGTATATGCTAACCAGTCGGAGAAAACGCGATCGCGTTCTTCCGGATGAACAAAGTCCAACCATCCTTGTGCTAAACTCTCCTCAAAAGTGCAGCCACAGATAGCTTGATAACAGGGGTTGGTGTAGGTACAGTTACCGTAGATATCTGTTAAAAAAATCCCCACAGGCGAACAAGCACTCAAACAGCGAAACCGTTCTTCACTTTCTCGCAACGCATCCTCTAATAGCTTGTGTTCTGTAATATCGCGGCTGAAGCACCGTGTATGAATAAATTTCCCGTCTTCCCATAACACATTTGAGTCAATAAGAACATACTTAATTGAGCCATCTTTACAACGAAGTTGAGCTTGATAGTTATGCAGCGTTTCATTTCTATTTAACCGTTGCAGAATGTCATTAATTACTTCAGGATCTACGTGGAACTCGCTAATATGGTGTCCTAAATATTCCTCCCGCGTGTATCCTAGAAGGTTTAGTTCAGCTTGATTCACCCGCAGAATGTTCCCATTTGCTCCTACCCAGTGCAAACTCACAGTAGCATTCTCGAAGAAATCAGAAAGTTGCTGTTCGCTACGGCATAGTGCTGACTCCGCCTGCTGGCGTTCCATAATTTCTTGTCGCAGTTGATTGTTAGCTTCTCTTAATGCAGCAGTACGTTTTTCAACTCTAATTTCTAGATTTTCATTAGCTTGCTTGAGTGCAGCTTCAGCAGCTTTGCGTTCTGTGATATCGCGGGAATTGACAACAATGCCGGCGACAAATGGGTTAGTCAGCAAATTGCTAGCAGTTGACTCAAGCGCACACCAAGATCCGTCTTGATGTCGCCAACGGTACTCTACCGTTAAGGTCATCCCTGGATTTTCAATGAACTCATGGAAAATTTTAATTATATTACTAACATCTTCTAAATGAATTAAATCAAAACAATTTTGACCTATCAAATCTTTTGGTTTATATCCTAAAATTTTTTCAATCGAGTCGCTTTCATATTGAATGACTCCATCTCTATCAAGAATCGTGATAATATCCGAACTATTTTGAATCAGGGAACGGAATTTAGCTTCACTTGCAGCCAGTGCTTCCTCAGCCAACTTACGCTCAGTAATCTCTGCGGAAATACCAAGAATGCCGATAAATTTCCCTTCCGCATCGTGAATAGGCGCGTTATTAACCATCACTGGGAAGCAAGAGCCGTCTCGACGTTGAATTAGAAATTCTCCTGACCAACTCTCAGCAAGCTGTAAGCGGGACATAATCTCAAATGCTTGCTCTTTTGAGACCTGCGCCGGAGTAATGTTGATAATATTTTGTCCTAATACTTCCGCTGCTAACCAACCGTATAATGTCTCAGCATATCGGTTCCAATAGATGATTGTGCCATCTAAATTAGTTGCGATAACTGCTTGTCCAACTGCATCTAATAGACGCGATTGAAAGTATATTTCTCTTTCAGCAGCTTTGGAAGCCGGAATCTCTTGCCCAATTACAATGACTCCAGAAGGTACACCTTCGGTATTCATTAAACGGGTAATGTTGCAATTTAATATGCGTTTACGTCCATCACGACTCAAAATTACATTTTCAAAATCTTTGGAGGGTTCTCCTACTAGTACCTTATTTATATTGGCAATGACGGTAACCCGAACCGTTTCAGGTAAGAATAAATCAACATAGTTTTTCCCTATAACTTCTTCCCTTTTCCAGCCATAAATACATTCGGCTTGAAGATTCCACTCGACAATTTGATAGCTGAGTGACAGGCAAATAATTACGCTTCCAGCAGTCTGAATCAGAGAACGAAACCTTGCCTCGCTTTCACGCAGAGCATCAGATGCTCGCTGATACTCATCGAGTTCAGTTTGCGCCTGTTGAAGTTGTTGTTGAAGTTGCAAGAGTGCAGCGTTTAAGGAAGTGATAACTGCCCTCTGTTCTACTGTGCGTTCCCGTACCTGTTTTTCTAGTTCAGTATTGTAGTAATGCAGTAGTTTAGCTTTTTCGGCTTTTAGCTGACGGATTAATTGTGGCGTTAGCGCAGCCTGTACAGAGCGTATTTGCCTTCTCAATCTAGCCATATTTTTATGAGTTTTTTTATCTACATTGTGTCAAAGTTAGCCTTGTGACGACCGGAGAAGCAAGAATAGACTTCTTGCAATCAGCCCTGAACTAAAGTACTCTTCGAGAAGCCGCTTCGTGTCTACGGGCTGAAAACTTAAGTCCCTTAAAACCAACTGAAATGCTTGCTTTATATGCGATCGCGCAAGCTGGGTTCAGAGTGACTTTCAGAGGCTTATCAGTTTTTGGTATTTTCGATTTGCCTTACCACAGTAAGGGCTGAATAACTAACGCCTGCTGTACCTTCGCCGGGATGGGTGGAGTCTCCCACTAGCCACAGATGATTGACAGGTGTACGATTGGCAAAGCCAAAGGGGCCGAAGGTGGAAACTCTTTGACCAATACCGCCAACAATACCGCGATCGCGACCTGTGAAATTGGCAAAGGTGCGGGGTGTAGCGGCTTCTTGATGCACAATAGTTTCCGGTTTCAGGTGGAAGAATTGCCCAAGGTGTGCGATCGCATCCTCAGTATACTTTCGCTTCAGTTCTTCATAATCCTCGCATTGCCACCAATTTCGGGTATCAACGAAGGAAGACGCGATGATAGTTGCTTTCCCCTCTGGTGCGCGACCATCGAATGGGTGGCTAACTGAAACAAATAAAGAGTTATTCTCCCCAATCGGGCCATCATAGTCATAAAGAAACTGCAAGTGAGGCGGACATCCTGGGGGAATAGCGCTCTCATCTACACCGAGATACACCACAAACGCTCCCGATGAGGGGGGAAGTTTATCTACTCGACGACGATATCGATTTTGGATTTTGGACGAATCGATCGGATTTTGGATTTTGGATTGGGGAAATGCTTCTTGTGTTTCTGTGTCCAACAGCTGCATCAGATTTTGCACAGTGACATTTGCTACAACGTGGTCGGCGGGTTCTGTCCAAACTTCCTGGGTTTTTTGATTGCGAATGACGACAGCAGTAGCTTTACCATTTGTGGTGTGAATGCGTTCTACTGTGTGGCGCATCAACAGTTTGCCACCGTCTCGCTCTAAAGAGGAGACTAAGCGATCGCTCAAAACCTGCATACTACCCTTTAGATGAAATAATCCCTGCGGTTCTTGGGAAACACTCAAAGCTGTTGCTGCGTATAACAAAGCTGTACTTTGAGCATCCACCTGGGAATAAAGCTTTAGCTGCAAATCCAGAAACGTCCTCAAACGTTGATTATCGGCCAGCCCGTATAGCCGCAGCGCATCCCCCACCGTCAACAAAGTGTAAGGCAGAGTAATCAAAGTACCCGGACGAACTGCTCTTGCCAGTTGCCACAAATCCCACAAATTTCGCGGCGGTAGTACCGGATCGCGAGATTGAAACGCCCAACTTGCTTTAAAAAGAGTTGCCAACAGTTGCCAAAATGGTTCGCTTCCCGGAAACTGCCGGGTTCGCTCAAGTTTCCACTTATCGGGGTTTCGCCACACATTAATCGGTGAGGTTTCCCCCGGTAGATACACTGCACAAGCTGGATCGCAAGGTGTCGCCGCTGGTAGTTCAATCTCTAACTCATTAAAAATCCGGTGATGAATTCCCCCCGGTTCCAGTCCAGCAACTTGCGTAGCTCCCACATCAAAGGTAAATCCTTTGCGTTTAAATGTGGAAGCACATCCCCCAGGCACCAGAGCTTGATCCAAAACTAATACTTGGTAGCCTCGACGAGCAAGTAACGCCGCAGCTGTCAAACCACCAATTCCCGCACCGATAACGACAATGCGATCGCTTGCCATAACATTATCTTTTACATTTCTTCATACTACTTAATCATATGAGCAAATCTGGGTAATTTCCATAACCTTATCTTTACCCAAACTTTATATTAACTTCCCTATTTTTCTCAGTAGTCGCTTCTAAAAATTAGTTAAATCAGTAACTTCAGCGATTACTTACTCAGTATGATTCCTTAACCTAATATATTTTTTTGGTGAAGTATATATCTATACACTGGCGACTATCACTACTATCGCCGGAGCCGCGTTTATTACCTTGGGAACATTGGCGGCAACTGCTGCTTAACCAGCCACCCTCACTTATAATTTCGTTGACAGCGATACCAATACCACTGGTAGCTTTACCATAAATAACCAGATTGCTGACTCCAATTTTGACCCTTTCGTGGGGATTTATGAAGGAGCCATCTCCAGCTTTACATTGACCAGCTGCGCTTTTTCTCGGACGGTGACTCAATTTATCGAAAACAAAATCACTCTCAATGTTGCAACCGGATTCGCTGATTTAACGGGAGCAGGAAATACTTTCGGAATTCCAGGGGGTAAGTTTCGTTTCTCTATCAATCTATTTAGTGATATCCTCCCTTTAACCGACCGCTTAGTTGATTTTTACCCTACTTCTCCACTTTTCTCCAGGAAAACTGTCAGGAGCCAGGTTTTCTTCGCAGATGGTAGCGTAGCGGTTGACCAATTGAGAGAAATCGATGAAATTACTGCTGTTCCCGAACCCGAATCTTCGTTTGCTCTGGCTTTAATTGGCGTTTTTGGCGCTTTCTTAGTTAAACGAAAAATAGCTTGGGAACCCGCTTAAGCGAAAAACCGGGTTCCTCACACCATTTCGCTTTATGTTGGCAATAGATGGCTCTGTTCCCCCTCTAAAAGGAAGTTGGGAAGAGCTGATGTGTAGCCTGACAAAAGTGAAATGGTATAAGTTATTAGCGATCTCGCATCCAACAAACCCAGATCAACTTAATAGTAAATTACATTAAGTTTAGTTTTCCTGCTAGCGAAGCTACCTACCTTTACTCTGGTTAATCGGGATTTCAATCCAGAACTCAGTTCCTTCTCCTACTTCCGAGAAACACTTAAGGACTCCACCGTGCTTCTCAACCACAATTTGATAGCTGATAGATAAGCCCAATCCTGCCCCTTTGCCAACAGGTTTAGTAGTAAAGAAGGGGTCAAACAGCTTAGGCTTCACTTCTGGGGGGATACCTGGGCCGTTGTCTCGAATCCGAATCAGTACACGAGGGTTGCCGTCATTTGCTAAAACCTCAGTGCGAATCTTAATAGAAATTGGGGGTTCGGTGCTAAAAATTGGAGGTTTTTGGTATCCCTGTACAAAACTCGGCTGCAAATTTTCTATAGTCCTAATAGCTAAATTCTGATAGCTGTACTCCTCCAGCGCATCAATTGCATTGGCGATGATATTCATAAATACCTGATTTATCTGCCCACCATAACAGTGCACGAGGGGCAAATCTCCGTACTCTTTAATCAGCTCAATTCCCGGATTTCCCAGCTTTGCTTTCAGTCGATGCTGTAAAATCAGCAGCGTACTATCTAACCCTTCATGAATATTAAGTTGCTTACTTTCAGCTTGATCGCTGCGAGAGAAGTTCTGCAAGCTAAGGACAATTTGGCGAATGCGGTCTGCTCCCAGTTTCATCGACGACAGCATTTTAGATAAGTCTTCTCGCACGAAATCTAGGTCAATACTTTCCTGTTGAACTTGGATTTCTGGTACTGGCTGAGGATAATAATGCTGGTATAGGTGTAGCAAATACAGCAAATCTTGAGTATATTGATCTGCATAAGTCAAATTGCCGTAAATGAAGCTGACTGGGTTATTAATTTCGTGAGCAACACCTGCAACTAATTGCCCCAAACTAGACATTTTTTCACTTTGAACCATTTGGGATTGAGTGTTTTGCAGCTTTTGCATTGCTGTTTCCAACTCAGTCGTTTGTTGTCGTAAAAAAGCAATTAATTGCTTTTGTGCAGCTTCCGATTGCCGCAACGCCTCAATAGCTTGCTTGCGCTCCGTAATATCTTCGGAAATGCCTAGTAAATATCGCGGCCTTCCTAATTCGTCGAGAAGCGGTATTTTCCTAGTGAGAAATATTCTTAAACCTCTATGTTTGGTCTGGATTTGTTGTTCGGAAATATCCAAAAGTTTTTGCTTTCCCAGCACTGTGCGCTCGTGAGCTGTTAACAAATCAGCTTGTTTTTCTGCAAATAAGTCGTAGTCATTCTTGCCGATCACATCTTCTTTCAAATAGCCAGTAATTTCTTCGCTGGCTTTGTTGCAGTAGAGAAAGCGCAGGTCATTAGCTTCTTTGATGAAAACCCCAATTGGCAGGTTTTCTACTACAGAATTAAGGAAATTTTGGAGATGCCGCGTTTCTTCTTCTGCCTGCTTGCGCTCTCTAATTTCACTTTCTAATTTTTGATTGGTCTGCAATAGCTCTTCGGTGCGCTTTGCTACCAAAGATTCCAAGTTTGCGTTTACTTTGAAAAGATCAGCATTCGCCTGCTCTAGCTGGTTTTGGGTATCGGCGAGGAGCAAGGGGTCTTCGCCGAAGATGGAGTAGTAACGCCTTAGAGCAATTAAGGTTCCAGCGGCTAGAACAGTTATTAGGTCAATGCTTGCTTGAATTGCAAAAATGGTTGAGGCGCTTTCATGTCCGCCTACAGCTAGGGCGACGTGGGCTGAATGTCCAACGCCGCTGAAGAAAACTGCGATAGTTGCCAGTACAAGAGGATTGCTGAGTAGATGCTGCCTTCGTATAAGACCCTGAAATATTAAGAAGGCAATTGTATAATAACACGCGGCAATGAAAGTATTTGTACTTAGATAAAGTACACTCAGCATCAGTAAAACTTACTCCTGTGAGGATAAATTCTAGTTTCAATCTAACTAACTAGCAAGAGTATCTGTCTAGAGGTTGAGAAAAACGTTAAAGTTTTTGGTTAATTTAAAGGGGCATTAAAAAAAAGTAGTTAAAAGATAGGAAATTTCATATTTTTAAAGTAGGCAAAGATACGATAAGTGACAAATTTATTTAAAATTTTGTGAAAAATAAAATAATAATTATTTATTTTGAGTAGCTTGACGAATTGAATCAGAAGAGAAATATGCTTGCCTTGCAGAAGCGATCGCTATCCCAAAAGCTGAGATAGTTGGCACGGGGACGCTGCCCCAGACTAGTTAAAATAAAAAAAGAAACAGTAGAACAACACATGACCTCAACTCTGTTCAAAATCGCACCTGCCCCCGCTCCCACCCTGCACAAATTGCCCAACGGTCTAACGATTGTGGCTCAGCAGATGCCTCTTGAGGCTGTGAATCTCAACATTTGGCTAAACGTCGGCTCATGTGTTGAGTCAGATCCCATCAACGGAATGGCTCACTTTTTGGAACACATGGTTTTTAAAGGGACACCGCAGCTAAAAAGTGGGGAATTTGAGCTACTGATTGAACAGCGGGGTGCGGTGACAAACGCAGCTACCAGCCAAGATTACACTCACTACTACATTACCTCTGCCCCTAAAGATTTTGCCCAGTTGGCACCATTGCAGCTGGATGTGGTACTGAATCCCAGCATTCCAGATGATGCCTTTGAAAGAGAGCGATTGGTAGTTTTAGAAGAAATTCGCCGTTCGGAAGATAATCCCCGTCGCCGTACTTTCCAACAAGCGATGGAGGTGGCATTTGAACAGTTGCCTTACCGCCGTCCGGTACTGGGGCCAGCATCGGTAATTGAGCAGTTGACGGCGCAGCAGATGCGCGATTTCCACGCCAGCAACTATCAACCCCAGGCGATGACAGCGGCAGTAGTGGGCAATTTGCCTGTAGAAGAATTAATTGAAATAGTGGCAGAGGGATTTTCCACACTCGGTAGTCAAACAACAAACAACAAACAACAAACAACAAGCAACCCTGAAGCAGCTTTTAAAGAAATTGTGCGGCGCGAGTATGTTGACGAAAGTGTACAGCAGGCGCGGCTGGTGATGGTTTGGCGAGTGCCAGGATTAAAGCAACTGTCCGAAACTTACCCCCTGGATGTGTTGGCGGTGATTTTGGGACAAGGCCGGATGTCGCGACTGTTTAGGGATTTGCGCGAAGATAGACACCTGGTATCGCATATTGGGGTAAGCAATATGAGCCAGCAGCTTCAGGGAGTATTTTATATTGGGGCGCAGTTACCTGTGGAGAATGTGGCAGAGGTAGAAGCAGCGATCGCGCAGCACATCCGTACCTTACAATCTGAGCTAGTAACCCAAGCTGAGATGTCCCGCGTCCGGACACAAGTGGCAAATCGGTTTATTTTTGGGAATGAATCCCCAAGCGATCGCGCTAACTTGTACGGTTATTATCATTCTCTAATGGGTGACTTAGAGCCAGCCCTAACTTACCCGGCGCGAATTCAAAGCCTTGATGCTGAAGACCTCCGCATAGCTGCTCAACAGCATCTCTCCCCAGATGCTTACGGTGTGGTTGTCGTTAAGCCAGCATAATTTTTTTTAACCGAAAAGAAGAAACCCTCTTTGCGTAGCTAGAGGGTTTCTTCTTTATGTAACGGTAAATCGTAGTGAAGTGTTACAGCAGTCGCCAAGGCGATTACAACAAAGCCAAATACTGAAACCTTTACCTGTCAATATTTTTCCTTCTGCACTCTGCCTTTTGCTATACAGAATCGGTGACGCCATCTATCGACGTAAAGAGGCATAGCAACCAGAGTTGTCTTTTTCATTAGTCAGACCTCGGCGTGAAATGCTTGCTGTGCCAAGACTATACTTTCTTTGGCTCTTAGTTTCCCTTTAAGTCTTGTTAGCCAATTACTGAAACTCAAATCGGCTGTTTTTCAAGTAGTGACGTATACACTTGATTGTTGCTATAAGTCCCTCTAAAGAATTTCTTATAGATTCTTCTGAAGACAGAGAATAGCAGCTACCAAGGCAAATACTATGAATGTGTACCGAGTGATTGGTGAAGGGAGACACAGAATTTAAAAGACGCGATCGCAGCCGACAAAAAACAGTCTTGAATTGTAGTTAAAGATACAGCCAGCCCGCAATTAAATCTATGGTGAAAGGGGAAACTTTCAACCTATCACTCAAAAATACAGACAGACTGAGATTTGAGTGTAGGCAGCCCTTTTTTACCACTATCAATGCGCCTCTGGCTTTTTTCGGTTGTTCAATTGGGCTTTCATTTGCATCAATTACAATTACTTTCCCAGCTTAGCTGTCGTAATGTAATTGGTTTTTTTTCGGCAGATTGAAGACTCCTAAGAGAACCCTCGTCTCTAATTTTCGCATCTTTATAAAACAGACAGTGGATGAATCACGAGCTTCCCAAGGTTGAACAAGGTGGAAGGATGTGGGGTACTCTCGTGCCTTACTCCAGGTTAGTGACAACTTGATCTTTGATACTTAATTGATTAAGTTTACCTGATTTCTTCTTTCTCTGTTCTACGTGTCATATCCTACTTACCCTGTGGCTAAACGTTTCCTTGTGATGCCACAGAGTCTGCCTGAAATCGCACTTTGAGAAATTTTTTTTGCTGTTTGTAGGTCATGAGCTATACGCAGAGTGATCTACTTCTTTTACCCCATTATCACACTTATTTAAGAAGTCTCATGGTTAACTTACTAAAGCCCCCCAGTGTTCCAAGTTCTCGCCTCGCTACTGTAACGGGTTTGTGGAGGCAACACTCTCTTTACGACAGGAGGGCGCTTAAGACTGGTATCGTCCATTTCGGGCCTGGTCGTTTTTTTAGGGGCCACCTCGCCTACATAATACATAACTATCTTGCACAGAAGGATTCCCAAGAGCAGAGATGGGGGATTTGTGGGGTTAGCCTGAAGAGTCAACAGACCATTACTAGGTTGAAACCGCAGAGATTCCTTTACACTTTGACCAAACATTCTAGTTGCGCTCAAAATCGTGAGGAAGCGCAAGTTATCGGTTCTATCAGGGAAATAGTTAATGGTAGAGACAAGTGCGAGTATGTGCTTGAAAAGATGGCGTCTTCTTCTGTGCATCTGGTGACTCTGACAATTACTCAAGGAGGCTACCATCTAGACAAGAATTTTAATCTCGACACAGCGAATGAAGACATCGCGCACGATCTGCAAAATCCTTCCATTCCAACTACTGCAATTGGCTTTATCGTAGAGGCGCTACGCCGACGACGCGATCGCTCAATGACTCCCTTCACCACACTTTCTTGCGACAACCTCCCAAGAAACGGGGATATCCTGCAAAAAGCAGTGCTAGCTTACGCTGAGCTGATCGATCCTCAACTTGCAGAATACATCAGGGATAATGCGACGTTTCCTAATACAGTTGTAGACAGGATTGTGCCTCAAGAGCAAGAATCCGACTCTAACTACCCCAACCGACTGTTGCAAGTTCGCGATCGCGCACCCATTGTAACCGAACCATTTTGGCAGTTTGTCGTGGAAGACAAATTCACAGGCGATCGCCCCAAGTGGGAAGATACGGGGGTCACTATGACTAGCGACATCACTCCCTTCCTGTATATGAAGTCGAGATTCTTGAATGCAGTACACTCCTTTATAGCCTGTTTAGCTGTGAGAGCAGGTATAGAGTATATGCACGAGGCGATAACGCTACCGGAATTCAACTTGTTTACTCGGCTTCTCATGGACGATATCGCAGCAGCAACACCAGTGCCTCGCGAGATGTGTGAACAATATATGGAGCAGGTGTTACTAAGGCTCAGTAACGAAGCTCTTCCCGATACTACTGAGAGAATCTCTTCAGAAACAGCGAGGAAAGTAGGCAAGTATATATTTCCGATACTTCAGGATGCCTATAGCCGAAAAGTCAGCATGAAGCGTATTATACTTCCTGTTGCAGCGTGGCTTCTTGCAGTCAGAGAGGAGGCGAGCGAGTCTGGTCAGCCCTATCATGCCAAGGATACCCAAAGTGCAATTACAGCGATTCAAGAAGGCGCGGTAATTAGTGGGATTCTGGGATTGGAGAATTGCGAACAGACAGAAGTCGTAGATAATGAATGCCAACAAGCTTTGCGAGATATCCAGACCCACGGACTATTGACTACGCTTAAAAATTACAGTGAGGGAGGTCTTTTGAATGAAACCGTTTCAGCATGATTGGGTGGTGCTTTTCGATCATGACGGAACTGTCGTTGATAGTGAAACCATAGCCCTTGAGAGCGCGTGGAGGCTCACAAAGGAAGTGGCTCGTGAGTTCCCTGGCGCTCAACACTATGAGCTTGATGAGTTTGTTAAAACCTTCGCAGGAAAACCTTACAGGGAGATACTCAAGAAAATCTATGCAGACTCATTAACCAGTCTTAATGAGCGCGATATTGACAGGCTAGTGGCTGAAGAAGAAAAGAGAGCGATTGAACGGCTTACTGTAGAGGCAAAAGCGACTCAAGGAACGCCGGAAGTGCTGTCTTACTTGCGTGATGACGGATTCAAATATGCCCTAGTGAGTAACAGTAGCTTACAGAGGCTGAGTGCTTGCCTTACTTCTGCTGCCCTGACCGACTATTTCCCAAGCGAGCAAATATTTAGCGCTCACGACTCTCTCCCCGTTCCGCGTCCCAAGCCGCTTCCTGACATCTACCTATATGCAGTGAAGTGTCTGGACGCTGAAGTTTCGGATTGCGTGGCAATTGAAGATTCTCTCAGTGGGGTAAGGGCTGCCGTTGCCGCTGGAATTGGGTACATTATCGGTTATGTAGGGGGAACTCATATCAGCGAGGATGAACGAAGCAGTCGTGCGGATGCTCTTCAGTCGGCTGGTGCCCAGCAAGTTATCGAGCGGATGTACGATCTTATCGGCCTATTATCAGCAACCCCAGTCTAAAGACACGGGGCATCAGGCGATCGCTTGATGCCCTTAGTAGGATGTGTGAAAAGTCAGATTTTGCCAAGAATAGCTTGGGCGACAACTTCATCGGCGATCGGTTCCCCAATCAACTTGCCATGCACAGCCGCCAAAATTGACTCCATCTTTTTCACCTCCTCCTGCAATACCGATAATAAGCCGTCATCACAAGGTCATAAATTAAGATGAACAGCAATACCAGCACAAACTCAGCAATCAAGCTGAATGAGGCATCCCTGTCTCGCTTACCTGGAAACGTGCGTGTACCCAAGTACGATCGCCATCAAATCACTAATGGAATTGTGCATATTGGGGTGGGTGGATTTCATAAATCGCACCAAGCACTCTATCTTGATAATTATTTCCATCAGCATCCTGGTAGTGATTGGGGAATCTGTGGTGTGGGATTGCTGGACTATGACTATGACAGGCGAATGCGGAATGCGCTTCTGTCCCAAGATTGTTTGTATACCTTAGTTGAAAGATCGCCTGAGTGCGATCGCGCTCGCATCATCGGTTCAATCGCTCGATACTTGTTTGCACCAGACAATCGTCAAGCAGTTATTGAAGCATTAGCAGATCCCAAATGCCGAATTGTTACTCTAACTATCACTGAAAGCGGCTACTACTACATTGAAGGTAGTGGCGAATTCAATGTGAACCACCCGACAATTCAGCACGATTTGCAACATCCTGACCAACCAATTGGGACATACGGTTTTTTGAGTGCCGCACTCGAAAAGCGCCGTCAACAGGGGTTAGCGCCCTTTACAGTCTTGTCCTGCGACAATATCCAGGGCAACGGCAACATGGTGCGGAAAATGCTAACGACATTTGCCCAAATGCGCGATCCAGAGTTAGGAAGTTGGATTGCTGAACAGGTTGCGTTTCCCAACTGCATGGTCGATCGCATTACTCCGCTGACAACCCCAGCAGATATCGAAATGGTGGCCCAACAGTTTGGTATTGATGATGCGTTTCCAGGCGTGACGGAGCCTTTCATCCAGTGGGTAATCGAAGATACCTTTTGTGCAGGCAGACCTGATTGGGAATCTGTTGGTGTACAGATGACTAAGGATGTTCATCCCTACGAGATGATGAAAATTCGGCTGCTCAACGCCAGTCATATGCTGATTGGCTATCTTGGCTCTCTGGCAGGTTATACCTACGTTTATGAAGTCATGGCTGATCCCTTGTTTGAGCAAGCAGTCGCTAAGTTGATGGACGAGGTAACACCAACGCTCCAACCCGTTCCGGGGATTGATTTAGATGATTATAAAAAAACTTTAATTGAACGGTTTTCAAATCCCAAAATTCGCGATCAGCTTCCACGCCTTTGCCTGAGTGGATCAGCAAAAATTCCTAAATTTGTTTTGGGATCGCTCCGCGATAAATTACAACTTGGAGGTGCGATCGATTACCTAAGTTTAACGATTGCTGCTTGGTGTCACTATCTCAATGGTTATGACGACCAGAACCGTCCTATCCCCATTGATGACCCCTTAGCTGATATCCTCACTGAACAAGCCCGCTCAGGTAAAACAGATCCCAGACCCTTGCTCGGCATATTTGAGATTTTTGGAGATTTAGGACAGTCGCCACGTTTCGTCGAGACTGTTGCTGACAAGTTGCGTAGTTTACATGAGTTTGGTGCTAAAGGAACGCTAGCCCGATTGTCGTAGGCACCATCCGCATCCGTGAGGAAACTTATTTGACACTGCCACGGCTGCACTACGTTAAAGCCGTGGGATTCTCCCGTCTAGCCCAGCTCTATGTCTACGAGTGCAAAGGGAAATTCAGCAGCCACTACAGCGCAATATTTATTGAGGTCATTCTTTTCTATCTTCCCTCTCACCAAAGCATCAGTCTTAAGGCGGATTCTCCTCAGGGAGTAACTCGGCTTGAATGGAAAAGACCGTGTATGCATACGGATGACTCTTTATGAAGCGCGACGCCACAGGCAAGTTTGTTAGCAATTGGAACTCGGAGACGAAACAACGAGTTAGCGTATCTCTGACTAATACAGCATGGCGATCGCTTGATCAAGAGGCTCATAAACGAGGAATCTCTCGCTCTGAAGTCATTGAACGCTTTGCCCGCACTCTTGAAAGCGAACAGTTGTTCCCTGCCCAAGAAACTGAGGGCAAGGTAGCAACGATTCTTGAAAGCATTACGGATGCTTTTGTCGCCTTCGATCGCAACTGGCGCTACACCTACGTGAATCGGGCGGCGGCTAAAATCCTGCACAAAACGCCAGAAGAGCTAGTGGGAAAGCACGTTTGGAACGAGGTTTTTCCTGAGTTGGTCGGTGGAATTGCCTATCGGGAACTAAATCGGGCAGTGATGGAACAGGTTCCTGTTTCCTGGGAAGAATTTGGGGAGCCGGTTCAGCGTTGGTTAGAGGCGAATGCCTATCCCTCTGCGGAGGGTGTAGCGGTTTATTTTCGGGATGTGAGCGATCGCAAGCAAGCGGAGGCAGAACGAGAACAATTGTTGCACGAGCTTGAAATTGAACGCGCCCGATTTGAAGCCGTTTTGCGACAAATGCCTGCTGGAGTCATGATTGCCGATGCGGCATCCGGTAAATTAGTTCTGGCGAACGAACAAACCAAGCAAATTGTTGGGTATGGCTACGAACAATTGCTTGAGATTGAGGACTATGCACCCCTTATTCCATCTGAAATCTCTCGCTTAGATGGTCAACTCTATGCCCCTCATGAGTATCCATTGGTGCGATCGCTAAAAACAGGTGAAGTCGTTACCAACGAAGAGATAGCAATTCATCGAGATGATGGTAACTGCATTTTCGTTAACGTCAACTCAGCACCAATTTTAGATAACCAGGGGCAGATTGTTGCAGCTGTTGCTATCTTCCAAGACGTGAGCGAACAGCAAGCTGCGCTACGCGAACGCAAACGTGTAGAGCAAGCCTTACGCGAGAGCGAATCGCGGCTACGAGGATTATTGGAGGCGAATCTCATTGGCATTATTATTGGCGACTTTCAAGGCACTATTCTGGAAGTCAACGACGCTTGGTTAGCAACTTTAGGTTACACGCGAGAAGAAGTTTTATCGGGAGAGGTAAACTTCCTGGAGATTACTCCACCGGAGTTTCGGCATTTAGACGAGCAAGCAATGGCACAGATGAAACAAGTTGGTCGCCATGCGCCGTTTGAGAAAGAATACATTCGTAAAGATGGTCGCCGGGTTCCCGTTTTAATTGGGACTGCCTATTTAGGAGAACCCAACAATTTAGGTGTAGGCTTCTTAATCGACTTAACAGAGCGCAAACGCTTGGAATCAGAACTGCGGCAGCGAGAGCAACAGTTCAAAATGGTGGCTGAAAATGCCCCGGATATTATTAGCCGAATTGATGCAGAGTTTCGCCACCTTTATGTCAGCCCTTCTATAGAACTGGCAACAGGTATTCCATCAGAGCAATTTCTTGGCAAGACTGATGCCGAGCTAGGAATGCCGGAAGAAATCTATGGTGTCTGGTATGACAGTTGGCGGCAAGTCTTTGCAACAGGCTCCGAACAGACGATTGAATTTAAGTTTCCGACTTCTTATGGTGGTCGATGGTATCAGTCGCGTATTGTCCCTGAATTTGCTCCTGATGGCTCCGTGGAAACAGTACTGAGTATTGCTCGTGATGTGACGGATTACAAACAGGTTGAACAGGCATTACGAGAGAGCGAAGAACGCCTGCGGTTAGCACTTGCAGCAGCGCAGATGTTTGTCTGGGATATGGATTTAAAAACCAATCGAGTGGTGTGTTCTGCTAATGCGCTAGAAGTTTGGGGTGTTCACGAAGGCCCAGGAGAAGATTTTTTTGCACTCATTCATCCAGAGGATAGACAACGGGTGCTCCAAGCGGCGGCAGGGGCAATGGCTGGAGAGCAGTCCTACGCACCGGAGTATCGGGTAATCTGTCCAGACGGCGTTGTGCGCTGGCTCAACAGTCAGGGGCAAGTCTATCGGGATGAGACGGGGCAAGGAGTTCGCATGATTGGCGTTTCGGTTGATATTACAGAACGCAAACAGATCGAAGCAGAACGCGATCGCCTTTTAAAACGAGAACAATCTGCCCGACTCGAAGCCGAAACCGAACGCAAGCGGTTGCATGACATCCTGATGCAATTGCCTGCCATGATTGCCATTGTTAAAGGTGCCGATCTTGTGTATGAATTTGCCAATCCCACCTACCTGCAAGGGACTGGACGCACTCCAGGCATTATTGGGAAATCAATACGGGATGTTTTCCCAGAGATAGAGGGGCAAATTTACTTTGAAGCGTTTGAACAGGTTCACCGGACGGGAGAAACATTTATTCGGGAGGAGTCACCTACTTACTGGGATCGCAATGGCGATGGGGTGTTGGAAGAGGCATTTTTCAACTGTATCTTTCCGGCTTGGCGGGATGCTGAGGGAACCATTCAGGGCGTCTTGATTTATAACATCGAAGTGACAGCCCAGGTGCGGGCAAGGCAACAGATTGAGGAATTACTGGCAGAACTTCAGGACAAGGAGAGACAGCAGCAATTCCTGATCGAATTGAATGACGCGATTCGTGCCATTCAAGACCCCAAGGAAATTATGTGGAAAGTGGTTTGTTCGACAGGGCAACACTTCCAAGTTACTCGTTGTACCTACGGTGAAATTGATTCTACTCAAGAATATGTCATCGTCGATCGCGACTATTGCAATGGTGTCATCAGCATTGTGGGTAGCCATCCTATGGATTCATTTGGCCCTGAACTTATTGCTGAATTAAAACAGGGCAAAACTATTGTCGTCGATGATGTCGATGCCGATCCTCGGACTGCCGGATCGGGGAGTGCTGCCTTTGACGCAATTCAAACCAAATCTCTCCTATGTGTTCCCTTGGTGAAAGAAGGGCGATTTGTTGCAGTGTTAGTGTTGCACCATGCCTCTGTTCGCCACTGGACGGAGGAAGATGTGGTGCTGATGGAGCGAATTGCTCAAAAAACCTGGCTAGCCGTGGAGCGATCGCGCTCAGAAGAGGAATTGCGAGAAAGTGAAGCTCACCTGCAACTCGCTCTGAAGGTTGGACGCATGGGAACGTGGGACTGGGACATGCAGACCGATGCCTTGCTTTGGTCAGAAGGTCACTTCACGATACTAGGGCTAAAACCGAATGAGTGCGAACCGGGCTATAAGGTTTGGGCAAGTCGGGTTCATCCTGATGACCTAGCAGAAGCTGAGGCAAAACTTCAGCAAGCCATAGCTGACAAGAAAGAGTATCACCATGAATATCGCCTGCGTTGGTCAGATGGCTCCATTCACTGGGTCGAAGCGAGAGGGCAGCTTACTTATGATAGTCAGGGAAATCCCAAGCATTCGATCGGAGCCGTCATTGATATCACAGAACGCAAGCAAGCGGAACAGGAACGAGAACAACTACTAGAGCGCGAACGCATTGCCCGTTCTCAGGCAGAAGCCGCACAGCACCAATTGGCAACTATTTTTAATACATCCCCGATTGGACTTGCCCTGTTAGATGCCGAGCAGCGATTTATTGCCATCAACGAAGCCTTAGCAGAAATTAATGGATTAACCCGCGAACAACACTTAGGACAATCCATTGCAGAACTTTTTGGCCAGTCCGATCCTCAATTAGTTGAAGTCTTTCATCAGATCTACACCACAGCAAATCCTTTCATTTCACCAAACTTTGCGGTGAATGTTCCCGGACGCAGCGATCGCCGTCCCGGTTACTACAACGTTTACTATCTTCCGACTGTTAACTCAAATGGTCAGGTAGAAGGGGTTTTAGTCTATGTAGTCGATGTGACTGAGCGCGTCAGATTAGAGCTTGCCCAACACTTTCTCTCTGAGGCAAGTGCCGTGCTTGCATCCTCCCTGGATTATCAAACCACTCTAGAGCGAGTCGCGCAGCTTACAGTGCCGGAATTAGCGGACTGGTGTACGGTTCACATGATAGAAGAGGATGGTGCGATCGAGCAGATTGCGGTTGCTCACATCGACCCTGCCAAGCTGGAATGGGCACATCAGATTAGAGATAAGTATCCACTAAATCCCGATGACCCTCGTGGTGCTGCATATACATTGCGAACTGGACAACCTGATTTGGTGCCAGAGATTCCCGATGAACTTTTGGTACAGGCAGCGCGTGACTCAGAGCATTTAGAGATTCTACGGCAGGTTGGATTCAGATCTGTAATGACCGTGCCACTACGAACTCAGGCACGAATTCTAGGGGTCATCTCCTTTATTTGTGCCGAATCTGAACGACAGTACACCTCGGCAGATTTGCAACTAGCAGAGGAATTGGCTCGTCGTGCTTCCTTGGCGATCGACAATGCTCAGTTGTACCGGGTGGCTCAACGCGATCGCGCCAAAGCAGAAGCCGCTAACCGGATTAAAGATGAATTTTTAGCCGTGTTATCCCACGAATTGCGATCGCCCCTCAATCCGATTCTGGGCTGGACGAAATTGCTCCGAACTGGGCGACTCGATACCACAAAAACCCAGCAAGCCCTGGAAACGATCGAACGCAACGCCAAGCTGCAAGCGCAATTAATTGAGGACTTGTTGGATGTCTCGCGCATTCTGCAAGGAAAAATGACGTTAAACGTTGCTCCTGTGAATCTAGCGGCAACGATTGAAGCCGCCCTGGAAACGGTACGACTAGCAGCCGAAGCCAAGCACATTCAAATCCAGACTACATTTAATCCGATTTCAGGAACGGTTTCAGGTGATACAAATCGCCTCCAACAAGTAGTCTGGAACCTCCTCTCCAATGCCGTGAAGTTCACCCCAACCGGAGGACGCATCGAGGTGCAACTAGAGCAAGTCGGTACATATGCTCAGATTCAAGTCAAAGATACTGGAAAAGGCATCAGTCCAGACTTCTTACCCTATGTGTTTGACTACTTCCGTCAAGAAGATGGCACAACAACCCGACAATTTGGCGGATTAGGATTGGGACTGGCGATCGTCCGCCATTTTACCGAACTGCATGGAGGAACCGTTCAAGCAGACAGCCGAGGACAGAACTTAGGGGCTACATTTACCATCGGGCTCCCGTTAAACATCGTTGAGCCGGAACCCTCTTCTGATGACAGACATCCAGAAAGTGCGACAGACTTAGCAGGTGTTCATGTCTTGGTTGTGGACGACGATGCAGATATGCGGGAGTTGGCAGCATTCACCTTAACGCAATCTGGCGCACAAGTTACGACAGCCGCTTCGGCTACACAGGCGTTGACTCTCCTGAATCAATCTGTCCCCGATTTGCTGTTATGTGACATTGGGATGCCAGAGATGGATGGCTATTCCCTGATTCGGCACATTAGAAAGTGGTCCCCTGAAAAGGGAGGTATGATTCCTGCGATCGCACTTACTGCCTATGCTGGAGAGATCAATCAGCAGCAAGCCTTAGCTGCCGGATTTGGGATGCATATCTCCAAGCCTGTTGAACCAGAGGAATTGGTAAAAGCGATCGCCCGTTTGCTTAAACACTGAAGGACTTAGATTTTAGGCAGGTTGTATCTTGATTCCCTCAAAATAACTGACACAATAGGTAAGTAGGCAGGACTCACCACAATGAAAGTTGATCGTACAAACTCCTTGAATCATCGACAAGAGCTTACCATAAATTTTACTCAGGAGTTTTGTGCGGACTGCCAAGTGAGCGGAGCACGATTTGCGGCGATCGTAGATCATATGGCTGAGGCATTCATTTCCATTAATTCACAGTGGCACTGCACCTATGTCAACCGTAAAGCAGAACAGCTTTTAAATAGGAAGCGGCAAGACCTAATCGGCAAAAATATATGGGCAGTATTTTCGGTCGATCCTACCTCTGAGCTATATCAGCATTGTCATCGAGTAATCGTAACGCAAACTGCAATCGAGTTTGAAGAACACTATCCCTCACTCAACAAGTGGTTGAGAATTCGCGCAATCAAGAGTGAAGATAGCTTACTCCTTTACTTCCAAGAAACCACCGAAACATCTCAAGCCGAGCAACAATTGAAAGCCGAAATCGCCAAGTGCCAGCAGGTGGAAGCCACTCTTCAGAAAGAACAGGACTTTTTGAAGGCAATTCTAAATAACGTTCAAGCTGGCATTGTGGCTTGCGATGCCGATGGCATATTGACGGTATTTAACCAAGCCGCTAAGGATTTTCATGGATTGCCTCAACAGCCAGTTCCACCGGAGCAATGGGCTGAGTATTATAACTTGTATTTGTCCGACGGCAAAACACCCATGAATACAGAGGATATTCCCCTGTTCCAAGCCTTGCAAGGACAGAACGTTCGTGATGTGGAAATGATGATTGTTCCGCAGCAGGGAACTGCCCGAACGCTGTTAGCAACTGGACAGGCGATTATTGCCGCCAACGGCGAAAAACAGGGTGCTGTTGTCGTGATGCACGACATTACACAACGCAAGCAGGCAGAAACTGCTCTGCGCGAGCGTGAAGCGCAATTATCGAGCATCTTCCAAACTATTCCTGATGGCATCACCATTCTAGATTCTACCGGACAGATTATTGCGGCAAATAGGGCAGCAGAGAGGATTTTAAGATTGACTCGCAGTGACATTGTGGAGCGAGACTATAACGATCCATCCTGGTTCATTACAACCGTGGATGGTCATCCTTTCCCAGAAGATGAACTGCCGTTCGCGCGGGTGATGCAAACAGGTCAGGCTATTTATGGTATTGAACATGCCATTAACCATGCCGATGGCACCCGCACGATTCTCTCGATCAATGCTTCCCCTTTGTTAGACGAAGAAGGGCAAATTATCAATGTCATTGCTGCTTTAAGCGACATTACTGAGCGCAAGCAAACCGAAGAAGAACGAGTACAGCTTGTTCAAGAACAGGCAGCCCGTGCCGTAGCAGAGAATTCTCAGCAAAAATCAGCATTTTTAGCCCAAGTGAGTGCTGTTCTTTCTTCTTCACTGGAGTATGAACAAACCCTCCAAAGCGTTGCAAAGCTGGCAGTTCCTTATTTTGCAGATTGGTGTAGTGTCGATCTGCTGAATGACGATCGCACAATCAGTCGTGTTGCAGTTGCTCATTCAGATCCCGAAAAAGTGAAGTTGGGCTGGGAATTGGCTCAACGCTTTCCCAGACATCTCGATGATGGGTATGGCATTACTAAAGTCATGCAAACAGGACAGGTTGAAATTGGGAGCGAGATTAAAGATGAACAGTTAGTTGCCACAGTGCCGAATGCTGAATACCTGGAAATCTTACGTGGAGTTGGGTTAAAGTCCTGCATCATTGCACCGCTACAGGCACGCGGGCGCGTGTTGGGTAGCATTACCTTTGTGTTTACTGAATCCGATCGCCGCTATCGCCTGGAAGACATTGGTCTGGCTGAAGATTTGGCTCAGCGAGCAGCGATCGCCATTGATAATGCTCGTCTCTATAAGGAAACACAACAAGCGAAATTAGCCGCCGAACTCGCTGCTAACCGGACGGCTCGACTGCTGGCGGTGATGACGGCTTTGTCTGAATCGCTAACCTCGGCTCAAGTGGCTCAGGTGATTATTGAACAGGGAATGTCCGCACTGGGAGCGAGTTCTGGTTTGGTTGCGGTATTAAACCAGGATGCGAGCGAACTGGAGATTATTCAAGCGATCGGGTATGAGCACGTAGGAGACTTTCTGCGTAGTTTTTCAATTCATGCACCCTATCCTCTCGCAGAAGCTGTGCGAAGTGGGCAACCTGTTTGGGTAGAAACTATTGAAAACCGAATTGCCCGTTATCCTCATTTAGCCGAAGCTTATGCCAAGGCGGGTTCAGAAGCCTGGATTTCAGTGCCATTGTTGATTGAAGGACAAGCCGTTGGTGGGCTATCGCTGAGTTTTTCGACTGTTCCCCGACTTTCCGAGAGCGATCGCGCTTTCGTTTTGGCACTGGCACAGCAGTCGGCGCAGTCGATCGACCGAGCACGGCTCTACGAATCAGAACGGCAAGCACGGGCACAAGCAGAAGCAGCTAACCGAATTAAAGATGAGTTCTTAGCTGTCTTGTCGCACGAATTGCGAACTCCGTTGAATCCGATTCTGGGTTGGACTCGACTGCTGCGAAGGGGAACCCTCGATTCCAGCAAGACGGCGGCAGCTCTCGAAACGATTGAACGCAATGCTGAGCTACAAGTTCAACTGATTGAGGACTTGCTGGATATTTCTCGTATTCTGCAAGGCAAGCTGAGTTTGGACTCTACTCCAATTAATTTAAAAACAACTGTTACAGCCGCGATCGAAACAGTGCGTCTAGCCGCCGAAGCGAAGAACATTCAAATTCAAACTCAGCTTGAATCGACTGGGGGAGAGGCGTTAGGAGATGCTGCCCGATTGCAACAGGTTGTCTGGAACCTGCTCACCAATGCCATTAAGTTCACCCCAACTGGAGGTCGAGTTGAAGTTGAGCTAAAAACGATTGATTCCTATGCTCAAATTCAAGTCAGGGATACGGGGAAAGGGATTAAGCCAGAGTTTATTCCCTATGTCTTTGACACGTTTCGACAAGCCGATAGCAGTATTACTAGAACATTTGGTGGGTTAGGGCTGGGATTAGCGATCGTGCGTCGCCTCGTTGAGCTACATGGTGGCACTGCCAAAGCCGAAAGTTCTGGAGAAGGACAGGGAGCAACATTTACTGTCACACTTCCGTTGTTAGCCAGGAGAAATCATGCAAACAGTGACCAGAAAGACAATCTATCACTCAATGCTCACACTTCACCCTTGGCTAGATTATGTATCCTGGCAGTCGATGACGAAGTAGACAATTTAGAGTTAGTTCAATTTATCTTGGAGGGAGCGGGAGCCACCGTGATCTGTGCATCTTCAGCAACAGAGGCGCTACAACAACTTGATAAATCTAAGCCAGATGTTTTGATTGCTGATATTGGAATGCCACAAATTGATGGGTATATGTTGATTCGTCAAGTCAGACAACTATCCACACACGAGGGAGGAGAGATTCCCGCGATCGCACTTACTGCCTATGCTGGAGAAATCAATCAGCAGCAAGCCCTAGATGCCGGATTTCACAGGCATCTTTCCAAGCCGGTTGAACCGGAAATGTTAGTGCAGACAATTGAGCAATTGCTTCATCGAATTGGGTAAGGGAGAGTATTAGACATCTGCGGGAAATTAAGATTCAGCTACCTCGCTACAACAATCTCAGGTTAATTATCGAAGATGTCTTTTGAGTATAGTGTGGGAGGATGTCACGTCTTGAGGACTAGCCTAATGCTGCTTGGCATAGATTTAGGAACAGGCTCTGCTAAGGCATTGCTCCTAGCGACAGACGGAACCACTATAGGTGAAGCATCAAGCTCCTATCCCGTTCATGCACCCTACCCTGGATGGGCTGAATCGGAGCCAGGGGATTGGTGGTCAGCTGTTGGCGAGGCTGTTAGAAAGGCAGTGGGAAATCACACTGACCAAGTACAGGCGATCGCACTTTCAGGACAAATGCACGGTGTTGTCCTAGCTTCGGAGTCAGGTCAACCCCTGCGTCCTGCTATCCTTTGGGCAGATACTCGTAGTGCCACGCTTAACGCTTATCATTCGCTCGATTCCGCTATTCTAGAGCGCTTGGGCAACCCGATTACGGCTGGAATGGCGGGTCCAACCTTGCTGTGGCTACGAGAATACGAGCCTACTGTCTACACCGAAGCGCGTTGGGCACTCCAGCCAAAAGATTGGCTACGGTTACGGCTGACTGGAGAAGTTGCAACCGAACCATCTGACGCTAGTGGTACTTTGCTTTACGATGTTGTGTCGGACAACTGGGCAAGGGATGCAATCTCAGCCCTGAATCTACGTTGTGATTGGTTACCCAAAATTATCCCTTCTAGTGCGATCGCAGGTTACCTAACAACTGATGCTTCAGAGCATCTTGGCTTAAGAGTTGGCTTACCTGTTATCGCTGGTGCTGCGGATACGGCAGCAGCAGCACTGGGTAACGGACTACTAGAACCTGGATTAGTTCAACTAACCATCGGCACAGGCGCTCAAATCATTACACCTCGCTCCCAACCCATTATCGATCCTCATGGTCGTACACATCTCTATCGAGCCGCCGTACCTAACCAGTGGTACACCCTTGCCGCAATGCAAAATGCGGGGTTAGCACTTGAGTGGGTACGAGGTATCCTGGGCTTGAGTTGGCAGGAAGTCTATACTAAAGCGTTTTCTGTTCCCCCAGGATGTGAAGGGTTAACATTTTTGCCATACCTCACAGGTGAGCGAACTCCACACCTTGACCCATATATACGTGGGGCATGGGTAGGACTGGGACTTCATCACACACAGGCGCACATGATGCGGGCAGCTTTAGAGGGAGTTGCTTTTGCCTTGCGACAAGGTTTTGAGGCTCTTGAGGCAACAAATTTTCAAGCGACACAAGTGCGTTTAGCAGGCGGTGGAACGGCAGAAATGCCTTGGAAACAATTACTGGCTGATGTATTGAGAATACCCCTCTATGCAACAACAGTTACGGCTGCTTCCGCGCGTGGTGCTGCTCTACTGGCGGGTATCGGAATTGGCATATACGCAGATGCTAATGACACCATCAAACTGGCAGTTACACCAACGCTTGCTGCAACTCCCCACTCAGTTGATTCAGCCCTAGAAGAGGCTTGGATGCGATATCAATCCCTTTATCCACGACTTAAAAAACTCTGATAAAAGTTATGCCTCGCGGGGGAATCACCAGAACGTATTTATTAATACATTATTAAAATAAGGCTGTTTAAGATCAGTCAATCAAAGAAGTTAGTTTACTAAGAGAATCAATAGATATTACATGAACATAGTAGGTGGAATAAACCTTCCCAAATCAGCCGATACTTCTGATTTATACATCCAGTGTAATGAATCTGCATCTATCAACTACCAGGAAGATGACAAAAAAGTTGTTTTAAGTCAGGGTGGTATTGTCTCCTCAAATTCTTACTTTAATTCATTTTACGAAAGATTTTATACTAAATATATAACTCTTAGCTCTATCTACTATTTGCTGAAACTTGAAGGAGATTTTCAAGTTTCTGTTTACAGAGAAGTTAATGGAGAAAACAACAGAGAAATTATTTCTGAGCAAAACTTTGAGAAATGTCAATTTTCAGATCCTGTAAAAATCTTACCAATAAATCTTCTTCAAGATGAAAAAGCTGGCAGAATATATTTTGAAATAACCTGTTCTAGTGAACAGGGTGCCTTTAAAGAGGCGTGGATAGCAACAGATGAAAATAAAACTACAGATGTATCATTAGGAATTGTCATTTGCACCTTCAAAAAAGAGGATTATATAAAAAATACCTTAGCTACGATTTTTCAAGATGAATTACTAGAAACTAAGGACTTCAAAATATTTGTGGTTGATAATGGTAGAACTTTAGACAAAGCTGATTTTACAGAGGCAAAGCTGAAACTGGTTCCCAATATAAATGCGGGTGGAAGTGGTGGTTTTACTAGAGGGTTAATTGAAGCTTTAGAGGAGAACACCTACTCTCATTTTTTGCTTATGGATGATGATATAGAGTTAGAAAGTCAATGTATTTATAGGTTATTTTCTTTACATGAGTACGCCAAGACTGATTTTGCCGTAGCTGGAGGACTGCTAAATCTACAGAAAAAGCATATGTTGTATGAAGCAGGAGCAACGTACAACGAAGATTCTAAAACTAGAGGATTTGCGCCTGGGTCATTAACCGCCGCAAATCATAATATTGATCTACGAAGTTCTAGTTCTCTCAACAGGTTACTGCTGGAAGAACATATAGATTATGGGGGATTTTGGTTTTTCTCTTTTTCTAAAGAAGTTGTTGAAAAAATAAAATTGCCGCTGCCTTTATTTATCAAGATAGATGATATAGAGTTTTGTTTAAGAATTAATGAGTTGGGTAACAAAATAGTAGCTTTTCCCTCCATAGCTGTGTGGCATCAACCTGCTTCTGCAAAAAAAATAAATTGGGAAACTTATTATTATATTCGCAATGATTTAATAACTTATGCCATCCATTATTCGATAGGATATATGGATACAGTTCAGCATTTTACAAAAGTAATACTTCAGTCTTTATCAAGCTTTGATTATAATCATACAGAAATGGTTATAAAATCTTTTGAAGACTATATAAAAGGGCCAGATTTTATTAAAAACTCTGAGCCGGAAGTCTTGCATTTAAACATTTTAAAGCTTAGTAAAAGCTATAATGACCAAAATGAGATAGATGAATTAGCTGGTATTAAGCTTTTGACTAGGTGGTTTAAAGTTGCTGCTGAAAGTAGTATTGAATGGTCATCCGTAAGTAGAGGATGGAAAAGTGCTTCAAAGGAGATGACATCTACTATATTTTGGCGGCAATACCTTGGGCTAAAGAACTAAAACTGAGATGATACTACTGAAGGTATGAAACGCTCAGATGATGGCAACCACTCCAACTATTTCAGGAGTGTTGACATACACCAAAAACAACTGCAACAGATGCAACGACAACACGGCAATCTTCTGGTCTTTGAGTCGGTTAGTGGCAAGGGCAGTGATTTTTTCACTAAATTACTACTACCCTTCTTTGCGTAGCGAGAGCGCTTCCCTTGGCGTTACGATAGCGTTAAAATTATTTCCATGATGTGGACACAAATAGATGCTCGTATTACTCAGCTGACTGGCGAAAAGTTTCTTTCGTCACAGCAGCGTTCGGTTAGCGGTGGCTGTATCAATCAAGGTTATGCCATCAGCGATGGGCAGCGTACTTATTTTGTTAAACTCAACCAAGCTTCTCTGGTTCATATGTTTGAAGCAGAAGCGTTGGGTTTACAGCAAATGCTGGAAACTAACAGCATCCGCGTCCCGAAACCGATTTGCTGGGGTACTGAAGGCAATTCTGCCTATCTAGTTCTGGAGTGGTTGGAACTAGGACGTGGCAATACCCAATCTTGGGAGAAAATGGGACAGCAATTGGCAGGAATGCACCAATGGGTGGGAAAAGATGCTTTCGGCTGGGACAGAAATAATACGATTGGTTCTACGCCGCAAATCAACACCTGGAAAGCAACTTGGAGAGAATTTTACGTTGAACATCGGCTGGGTTATCAATTTGGGCTGGCGAAGCGTCGCGGCGGTCATTTTCCCAATCAGGAACGGTTACTAGAGGCAATTCCTGAACTATTGGCAGATCGTCAGCCTCAACCATCGCTGGTTCACGGCGATTTGTGGGGGGGAAATGTGAGTTGTACTGTGGAAGGGGAACCTGTGATTTTTGACCCGGCGGCGTATTATGGCGATCGCGAGGTTGATATTGCGATGACGGAACTTTTTGGCGGTTTCCCAACAGCCTTTTATCGCGGCTATAACGAAGTTTTTCCTTTAGATCCAGGCTACGAGCGGCGGAAACCTCTGTATAATCTGTATCATATTTTGAATCATTTTAATCTTTTTGGCGGCGGTTATGAGTCGCAAGCGTCGGGGATGATTGAACAGATATTGCGTTCAATTTGATGTTGAGCTTAACACTCTATCCTGGCAGGAATAATTTGCTTATGGGAGATTGTCAGGGTCAACGCCAAGCGATCGCAAGTACGCAGCCAACTGTTCAGCCCGAAGACGTTCTTGTTCAGCCCGAAGACGTTCTTGCTGTAGCAACAACTGGGCCTGTTCTACCTGTTGCTGTAGTTCGACTGAAGTTAAAAATCTCTGCCCATCTGGACGATAAATTACCAACTCTCCCTGTCCAGTTGCAAACCGAATTCTTAAGCGGGGACTCGTCCAGCCATCCATTTGCCAAAGTTTTGTCAGATGTTGATCTTGCCGCAACCATCCTTCTAATTCATAGCTTTCTGGGTCATACAGGTAGTATTCTTCGACACCGTAAGTATCGTAAAACTCCAGCTTGCGATCCATCTCTTCTTGATTGTTGCTGAGAGAAAGTATCTCAAAAACAACTTGGGGCGGGATATTATCTTCTTGCCACTGACGATAAGAACGACGTTTCCCCTTGTGTCTGCCGAATACAACCATGACATCGGGTGCAGTCGGAGAAACTATCTTGGATTTGACAGGATACCACAGCAAATCTGCCGCAATAAAAACATCGTTAATGGCGGCGAACAAAATCTCTAAATTCTCTTTTATAATGACTATCCAACGATACTGTTCCGTATCGTCTGCCATTGGTTTGCCGTCACTGTCGGGATAGAGTAGATCGGAGTCAAGTTGCGAAAAGATAGTCATTGGATTTTAGCTTGCTCTCGCGCAATAAATTACGACAAAATTTTAAATAGGGTGGAAATAGCGATCGCTATTTTCCAGACTCATGATTTTTGTCTCTTTTTACCATTTTAAAAATTAATTCTAGACAGAAATTCTGGCACACCCTGAATACCAAGATTAAGGTGAAACACCGCCCCAGCTCCTGCGCCTTCCTCATCGCGGTTGTCACCGCCTGCCGTAGTAACGTAAATATCAGTGTAATCTGGGCCGCCAAACGTGACGCTTGTCACCTTTTTTGCTGGGAAAGGAATGCGTAAAACTTCTGTACCATCGGGAGTGTAGCGAAACAAATGTCCCCCATCCCAACGCGCCGACCAAATATAACCTTCGGCATCAACAGTCATCCCATCGGGGACACCTTCATCTTCTGGCGTGGTGATGTGAACGCGCTGATTGGTAATATTGCCGCTAAATTGGTCGTAGTCGAACTTATAAATTTCCCGTTTATCGGAGTCCGTGTGGTAAAGCTGCTTGTGGTCGGGGGTGAATCCCATGCCGTTAGAGACACCCAGACCGTCAAGTATTTTAGTGAGAGAACCGTCTGTATCCAGGCGGTAGAGGCGACCGAGACGATTAGGTGCTGGCATCGTCCCACAAAAAACCCGCCCTGCGGGGTCAGCAATTACATCATTAAAGCGGGTTTCGCGTTCGTCGGGAATTTCGGGAATCAGGGTGGTAATTTTCCCCTCTTCCCAGCGCTCAATGGCTCCACGAGCTTTAAATAGAAGTAGTGAACCGTCTTGTTGAATAGTGAAACCGCCGACAGCTTCCCCAGAGTAAATTTGCTCGTGGGTTTTGCTGGCATAATCGTAGCGGAACAAGCGACCTGTGGTGATGTCACTCCAGTAGAGGCGCTTCTCAAGTGGGTGCCACAGGGGGCCTTCGGCATTGTGGCATTGGTAGTCTGCGAGGATAGATGGTGTTGCCATTCTTTGAGTATAGGATCAATAAAAAAGTGCAGTTGCAATTTTAGAGCATCGCTAGTCAGTAGCGATCGCAATCTTAATTGCTTAATGTTAAGTAGTTAATAGTCCAGACAATGAGGAAAAGAATTTTAGAAACAATTATTGCGACCTTACAGCCAAAAGATTTTATCTTAGCTTTATGGCAGGGAGGTTCCGCAGCCCACGGTTATACAGATGAGTGGTCAGACATCGACATTGTAGCAATTGTTGAGGACAATTATGTTGAAGAAACATTTAACCTCCTTGAAAAATCTCTCTTAACAATATCGGAAATTAAGTTTAATTTCCGAGTCCCTGAACCAACATGGCACGGTCATTCGCAGTGCTTTTATCAGTTAGAAGCTGCAAGTTCCTTCTTATTGATAGATTTTGCAGTGATGAAGCGCAGTAGTCCCAATCATTTTTTAGAGATGGAGCGACATGGAGAAATAATAGTTGCCTTCGACAAAGCCAATCTCTTAGTTGTACCTCCTTTGAATTTAAGCGAACATTTCTCCAAAATGAAAGCCAGATTCTATCATCTTCAAAATACTTTTGATTTTTTGCAAATATTTGTTAAAAAAGAGATAAATCGCGGACGTTTAGTAGAGGCTATTGCTAACTACCACTCTTACACTCTTCCACCCTTAGTAGAACTTATGGGAATGGTTTATCGACCTTATAGATACGATTTTCAGACAAAGTATTTTAGCCGAGACTTTCCCCCAGAGGTCATTGCTCGTATGGAACCCCTTTATTGTGTTAGGGATCTTGCCGATTTAACAAAAAAACAGCAACTTGCCGAATTGATTTTTGCGGAAACTTTACCTCGTGCAGAAGAGGTTATAACTAGAGCAAACCTAACTCATTTATGAATTTGTCTTCCTATCTTGCTTTAGCGCTATGCAGCGTCTTTGCGGTTTGTTTAGAAAGCTATCTTCACGAATCAAGTACAATTTCTATAAATTTAACTAAATTTTTCGGGAGCAGGCATGACAGAAATTAAAAATGTCAGCGGAACAGCTTTTATCATCGCTGAGCTTAGAGTTGAAGGAAGTGAGGAAAACAATCCTCTTTACACCGATGAAATCGTTAAACTTTTTCTTAATGATGAAACAAAAAAAGTTGCTAAGGAGATAGTTAAAACCTTTCCTCCGGCAAAAGATATGGTAAAAATACGGACAAAATATTTTGATGATGTATTATCAACTCAAATTTCCCTTGGTTATCAGCAAGTGGTTATTTTAGGCTCTGGTTTAGATACCCGTGCTGTCAGGAAAGGTACGGAAAAAGTAGTTTTTTTTGAAATAGATAATCAAAATACTCTTCTATTAAAAGAAGAAAGTTTAAAACAAAACAAAATTTCAGCAAATGTGAAATATATTCCGGGGGACTATGTAAAAGACGATTTAATTGCTTTGCTTGCTAAGAACAACTTTGATTTTAATCTGCCGACATATTTTTTATGGGAAGGGAATATTACGTATCTAACTAAGGATGAAATAATTTTTGTACTAAAACAGATTCGGGACAATGTGAAAAACTTCAAGTTATCCTTAGATTATTTTACTGAAGGAGTAATTTTAAGGACAACTGGTTATCAGGAGATTAATGATTACAGAGATGAGTTGGAAAAGATGGGCGCACCGTGGCTGACTGGCTTTGAAAATATTGATAACTTTGCTGAAGAGTTAAACCTAAAAGTTAGCGAAAACTTTTCAACAGCCGATTTATACAAAAGATATCGTCCTCATAGTTCACTAGAATCTAATATTTTCAATTTTTACTTTGTATGTACTTTAGAAGGTTAAAATAGGTTGGCTTAATGGATGTGTTCCGGGCTTTTGATTAGTTCCGTGAAAGGCGCGGCTTAAGAGTGCTACCTTGGTTTTGGGAGAATGGAGTTTGAAGGGTAAAGATGCGATCGCTCCAATTGAAAGGCTATAGAATTAAGTCAATCTTATGATAATGAGCGATTGGAGCGATGAAAACGTTAGCAAAATGGTCTGTGGATGATTATCACCGCATGATCGAAGCGGGGATTTTGCGCGATCGCCGTGTGGAGTTGCTCAAAGGAGAAATTGTAGAGATGTCACCGGAAGGTGAACCGCACGCTTATTTCAGTAGTGAAGCAGGGGAATATCTGACTCGATTGTTGGGCGATTGCGCTATGATTCGCCAAAGCAAGCCGATTACACTTCCGAATGACTCTGAACCTGAGCCTGACATTGCCATTGTGCAACGGTTGGGGCGTGAGTACCTAGAGCATCACCCTTATCCTGAAAATATTTTCTGGTTGATTGAATACTCAGATTCAACCTTAGATAAAGATTTACAGACAAAAAGTAAAGTCTATGCTGAAGTAAAAATCCCTGAATACTGGGTGGTCAACCTTAAGAGAAGACAGCTTGTAATATTTCGCGACCCCCAAGATGGGGAGTATGCTTCAAAGTTCACGCTATCTGGAGGGACAATTTACCCATTAACGTTTCCAGAGGTAGCTATATCGATAGATTCGATTGTTAGCAATTAGACGAGTAGAGGATTTCGAGAACCCAAAATGGTCACTACGTTATAGAAAAACGCGATCGCATCTCGTCCTGCCTTGGTTTTGGGAGAGTGAAGTCTCAGGGGTAAAGACGCGATTGCGCCGTTGGCATTTCCAGACATCCAGGTATCTGTTGAGAGACTTTTTGGTTGAGCCTTTTGTGTCAGTCTACCCGTTGTAAGAGTTGGAGGTTGATATGACGGATATAATCAAGTTGTTAGATGTAGTTGCTCTTACAGTCAATTTGCCTGAGTTAAATCTCTGGCGTGGGCAAGTGGGTACAGTTGTTGAAATCCTCGCCGATGATAGGGCGTTTGAAGTTGAATTTAGCGATCGCAGTGGGCGAACTTACGAGTCTCTTGGTCTACGTCCAGATCAGATTATGGTGCTACACTTTGAGCCAGTATCTGGTGATGTTGCAGCTTAATAAGGTTAACAGATGCGATCGCTTCTCGTGCTGTCTCGGCTTTGGGTGAGTGGAGTTAAGAGGGAAAGGGGCGATCGCGAAGCGCGATAGCTACTGTTGAGGGTTAGGATGAATCTCCGTTGCCTTCATTTGCTATAAATTGTGTTACCGATAAACACTTAACAGAAATATGGAACTTCAGGATCGCGAAGTAACGCTCAAAATAAAATCACGCCCCTTACGTTGTGCATATCTAGTCCGTAACAGAGATGAGTTACTCGACGCAATAGCTTTATATACACATATGTGGGGAGGTGCTGCAAATGCAATCCTACCACTACCTGAGAATGATGAAGAACTAAATAGCTTTACATCTACTCTTGAGTGGATGAATCCGGATTACATTTTTATTCCTAGAGAAGAACGGTCTTTACCAGTATCTCAGGTGTTGGAAAAGCTACCAATTTTAGCTAGACCTATCTCAAAAGTTGAGATTCAACGCCATATTGATATTGCTAGCAGGGATTTACTTCACTTAGCTGCTGGTTCGCTATCTCATATTAGTAAAGTTCTCTCAGCAATATATCAAAACGGAACAGAAGATATTGGTATTCGTCTGCTCGCTACAAACAATCCCTTTAATTTAGAAAGTGCTTTACACGCAGGACTGCCAACAAAATCATATTGTGATTACTTAGTTCAATATCTAGGAGCTAGTACGTTTTCTCATTTAGAAAATATAAACTTTTTATTTAGAGCATTGCTAACAATAACAAAGTTTAAAAGTCCTTATGATTTAACTTTAGTTAAAACTGGAAAAAGTTATGATTTTAATAGTTATATCATGGAAACAAATGACGAAGAAACTCTTTGCATATTTCTAGATGATGGCAGCGATCTCGGTATTGCAACTGCATTTTGGAATTGTCGGTGGATGTTTCCATACAATAAAATTTTCTTTTCTAGAAAAAAATTTTTGGAAAATATTAAAACTTATGCCTTGCAGATTATTAAGTTCATGCCCTATATTCGAGCAATCCATATTACAACACCTTTTAGTCGTGAAAAAGCATTAGAATTGTGTAGGTTTTTAAAGAACATTTTTCTAGAGGGTGGCAAAGAAGTTTTAGTAAAAATAACCTATCAAGATTTTCGTTTCGATTGGGTTCCTGGTACCTTATCCTCAGGTAAGGCTATCGAAATCACAAGAACAGTTACATCAGAAGGTTGTGTTCGCTTTGACTTAAGTACTCCAGTTGGGCATGAAAATACAAACTTTACTTTTGGTTATGATGCAGAGGTAAAATTTAGATCTGGTAGGAAATTCTTCTGCCCTCATACTTTAGGAAATTCACATTTACTTACTAATGAGCTGTGGAGACTTGACTATTCAGAAACTAATAGAGAGAATTTTGGGAAACATTGGTTACGGCAAGATTTACCTATTCGGGCGGCAGTTAAAGGAATTGCAGGATTAGCATTACCTGGTAAAGAATGTTTTTTCTTTATACATCCAGATAATGTCATTATTACTCGACTGCTTAAAGAACTTGGATTTGAAGTTAAAGCTAATGAACACACTCGCTATGCTCAAGGTTTAGTTAAGCGATTAGGTGGAATTGGAGAAGTAACAAGCCTTATTAATGACGGAGGGGTAGATATTATATCCGTCCTTAGCGCTGATAGAGGAGATCGAGAAGGTCTGAATAGGAGCAAGATTCTCTCTGCTCTCATCAAAAAACGTAGCTTTAATCAAGAAGAGGCCAACAAAATAATTAATCAAAAACTTAAGCCACTATTGGCAAGTGACTTATTGCGTCGTGGTTATTCTCATAGATGTCAGAATTGCAATCTAAAAACTTGGTTTTCTATAGAAGAAATTAGAGAATTCATTGAGTGCAAAGGCTGCTATGAAAGAGAACAGCTACCCTTAGATGATTTAGAATTTACGTATAAGCCTAACGAGCTTGCAGCTCAGCTAATACGAGAGGGAGGCTTAGCAGTTTTAATGACAGCAGCTACACTTATAAGGATTCCATCTTCAAGTTCTAGCCTTATTCAGTTTGGTGGAGATTTCTTTAATGTTGAAAATAAAACTAAATTTGCTGAAGTCGATTTATTCTGCCTAACAGAAGAGGCGTTAATAATTTCAGAGTGCAAGTCCCTTTTCACTAAAAAAGAAGCTGACGAGAAGGAAATAGAAAATAGCATAAAAGAACAAATTGAGCGTACTAGAGAATCTTTAAAGAAGAACTTAGATGTAGCAAAGCGTATAGGCGCAAGTGCAATTGTTCTGGGTGTGTTTACAAATGTATCTAACATATCTAATTTACTTAACATCATAGCTGATTTAAAGGATATGGCTAGAGGTCAAAGTATTGGTTTGCATCTTGCATTAAATGGAAGAATACATCTGTGGGGAAACTCAGACGGTATTGAACCAAGAAAAATAAATCTAGGCGATCTATTAGTTGAGGAACAAGCTTTGTCAAATGAATGGACTGTAGGCGAATCACCTAGTCACTATGGTGGTGCAGTTGGCTCAAAGGGTCTTTTCGACAAAGAGATTTTAAAGCAATGGGAATCAGAGTTAAAAGCGTGAGATCAACTTCATGCGAATTGTGGTACTTGCAAACTAACGCTGCATTTGAGCAGACGGGCGAAAGTCCATAGTGTGGTAGTAAAAAAGAGCTGCTGTCGCTCAATTTAGCCATTAGGTTTCGTAGTCTGCTTATCGCGAACAACGTCTCGCTCGTCAAGTGATGAAATTTAAAGTTAACCCTCTTGCAAAACACCAATCTTAGGTAACTTCTTCCACTCCGACTCAAGCGGTGAATAAAGGCAATAACACACCACAATCTCGTAATACTCAGCTGAGTCAACCGACTTGAACCGCTCAACTCGGCTCGCTTCCCAGTCAGATTAAGGAACATGGGCTGATTGACTGACAAAACTAAGAAGCGGGAATGTGGCTAAGAACGGTGAATTCGCGCTTTAGGGACTCATTAGATTGTCGCTGGCAAGCAACGGCAGGCTGAGGGTCAGGGAC